>JBDTRQ010000068.1:0-2297 GCA_039931535.1 Ignavibacteriota bacterium | reverse complement strand
CTGATGTTCCTCTTGAATGAAGAAGCATTCCTTTTACAATTGAGTCAGCACGTTTTCCGTGCAGATTTATCCTTTCAAGATTCTGTTTTAATTCTTCAACTATTTGTGTAACACCATCTAAATTATTTTTCTTTAACTCAATCTTCAGCTCATCAATCAATTCATTACTTACTTCCGAAAAATTATTAACAAAGTTTAATGGATTCTTTATTTCATGTGCGATGCCTGCAGTCATTTCTCCAAGTGAAGCTAACTTTTCAGATTGAATAAGTTGCGCCTGTGTGTTTTTAAGTTTTACCAGAGTATTTTCTATTTCTTCTTTTTGCTGCTGCAATAAATTATTGGCTTTTCGCTTATTATAGTAACCGATAAATGCTCCAAGAATTATTATGAACGAAAGCACTAGACCTACAATTAAACCTACTTGTCGTGCATAAGTAACATCATCTTTTGCCTGCTGAATAGCTTTTTCCGATTCTTGTTTTTTGTTAAACTCATAATTCATTGTAAGCTCGGTGGCTTTTTGAATATTATCCCTACTTCTAACAGAATCTTGAATTAAAGAAAACTGTTTAAACATTTCTAATGCTTTAGAATGGCTTCCGGTTTTTTCGTAACACTCAGATAATTCCTTAAATATCTTACCAATTTCCGCTATATAGAGGTCAGCATCTTTAAGAGAATTTAATCCTTTTTCATAATAAGGGATGGCAGCTTTAAAGTTTTTTTGCATCATCAATGCAAAGCCCAAACTTGAATAAGCCTGGTTTATGATAAAAGGTTGTTCTGATGAATCAGCTAAAAAGATTGCTTGTTTAGATAAGTCAAATGCTTTATCAAATTCTTTTAAATTTGATAATGATAAGGATGCCTTTGATAGACTTGCGGCTTGAATCCCGTGGTCTCCCATTACGTTCCCTAATTCAGCAGCTTTTATAGCAAACTCATAACTCTTTTGCCAGTTTTGTTGATCCATATATAAACTGGAAAGATTTGTATAAGCATAAAGTTCAACATTTTTAAGAAGATTTTTTTTTGCTAGTTCGATAGTTGTTAGGAAAGTAATTTCCGATCTTTCAAAATCTCCTAAATTAGAATAAGTACCTGCCAAATTTAAATATGCATAAGCTATCTCTAATTTATTTTTATCTCTATTATATAGATCGATTGCTTTTTGAAAATAAAGTAAAGCTGCGGGAAAATTTGATTGCTGCTGATATCCAATAGCAATATTTGAATAAGTCTGTGCTAATCTTTTGCTATTCCTGATTCGTTCATAAATCCTGATAGATTTTTTGTAATAATATATTGATGAATCATATTTACTTTGCATTCCATTAAACAAACCATTTACTGAATAGAAATCTGCATAATCTGATGAATCGTTTGTTGGCTTTATCACTTGTCCAAGAAATTTTAGTTGTTCAGATGCAGCGCTAAAATTACCTTTGTAACAATAATTGTAAATTAATTTTATTCTTACATCAACTTCACCTCGGTAGAATTTAATACTCTGAGATTTCTCAAGAACTTTTAATCCAAGGTTAATTGCAGAATCCAAATTGATTGTGCTGAATATATCAAGTTTAATTAATGAAAGATTAATTTGTGATGTATCAGTAACCGCTTTGCTAATAAGGATATTTAGACTATCAAGCTTCCTGTTTTGAGCATTAACTAGTCCAATACTAAAAATAACAATCACGAGAGTTAATGATGTTTTAATAAATAGTTTCATCATATTTTTTTATTTGGTAACTGAATTATAAAAGTTGTTCCTTCACCTTCTTTAGTTTCCACATTTAGTTCACCGCCATGTACTTTTGTAACTATGTCATAACTTAGTGAGAGACCCAAACCAGTTCCTTCACCTGAAGGTTTGGTTGTAAAAAATGGCTGGAATATTTTTTCCAAACGATCATCAGGGATTCCATTTCCATTATCACCTATTCTTATTTCAACTTTATCTGATAATCTATGCGTAGAAACTTTAAGTATAGGCACAAATGTATTACCACTGTTTTTCTTTTTATCATTTGCTGCGTAACACGCATTGTTAACAATGTTTAGAATAACTCTGCTTATATCTTGCGGTACTACATTTATTTTTTCTAAAGTTTTATCATAACTTTTTTCTATGGTGATATTAAATTCCTTGTCCTTTGCTCTCAGTCCGTGAAAAGCAAGAGTAACATATTGATCGAGCAAATCATTAATATCGGTTAACGACTTTTCACCTGATGTTCCTCTTGAATGAAGAAGCATTCCTTTTACAATTGAGTCAGCACGTTTACCAT
>JBDTRQ010000067.1:0-5346 GCA_039931535.1 Ignavibacteriota bacterium | reverse complement strand
TTTTCAATTTGAATATAAAAAATATTATATGGCACAGTAATACATACACTTATGTTACTACTTTAATAATCTACAAAAGTTGCTTTGCTCAGTAAATCGCTCAAAAGGATGAAAAAGGAACTACATCTTTTAGTTGAATTATTGGTTAAGAATCCCTGATTTATTCTTTTCGTTTTTCTTATCCCGTTTATCTTGCTTTTTTTCCTGCATAGTTTTCTTAGGCTCTTTCTTAGAACCCTTTTTACTGTCTTGACCTTTGCTCATGATATTTCCTTATTTAATTAGATTAAAAATTCCTTTATAAAAAAATTATTTATTACAATTATTAAGTCTCCTTACACAAACTTTTAAACCTCCAAGGTTTCAAATAAAATGTTTTTCTAAAAAAACTATTTTAGCAATAAGTATCTTAAAACCTTGGAGGTTTTCCTGCTGATTGCGTAAGCTGAATTATCAAACTGAATTATGCTAATTACATTTTAGGTGTTTGTTTAGCGTTATACATCTTCATCACTTTTACGCTGTCACAAGATATTCCTTTAGCTTCAATTGTAATATTTATATTTTCAACTTCTGTTGGTTTTTCAGCGAGCATTATTTTATGTATTTCTTTATTATCAATTAAGGCATTCACAAGCCTTGTCATTTCAATTTTATCTGTATCCAAGTTTACAATAGGATATACTACAAATCAATAGAGCAAAAGGATGATAAAGAAGCTAAATCAGTCGGATGATTATTGCAGAGGAAAGATTATTTCAAAACGGTTTTTTAAATTATCTTTTAATATTGCAGTTTTATTTTGCAAGGTTTTAATAGAACTCATCTTAAGAATTTTCTTTAAGAGAAGATTTAAAAATAAGTTCATCAGAAGAATTCCTACAAAACTTACAATTGTATATGGTGCTACAAATCCTAATGACCATAATAACAGCACAGTGATATTTAAAACATAGTACATATAATATTCTATTTCTCTTTTTTAAAATTTAACAGCCAAAAAATTATTTATCATCTAGTAATGTTACTGCGGCATTCTATTGCAAAGCAGTTACAACTTCCGCAAAGTTTTTTTCATTATTAATAAAATTGCCTGCCTTATCCTTAAGGTTCTGCACAGTTATCTGAAATCCAAACCAATAGTTTTCTTTATAGAAAAATAAAACAACCGCTGAATCACCTTTTACTAATCCTACTTTAATTATTTCAACTGGAATGTTTTCATTAGCAATTAATTTATAATTAACCGGATCGAAAATATTCTCTCTGGACATTTGTTCAGAAAAAGTGAGTAAAATTTTTGAGGAAGACTCTAACTGTGCTGAAACTGAAGAACTTAAAGCCACAATTAATATCATGACAAACAATTCTTTATATCCTATCGCCCATCGATGAATTCCATCGTTAGCTATAGAGCTTATCATTCTTTATTTCTTCTCTTCAGTATTATTTTTCATTTTAATATTTGCGTTTAGTATATAATCTTAAACACTCATTAAACTTTTCAGTACAATAATTTTATTAATCAGTCAGCTTAAGTAGAATTTGAAACCTCCAAGGTTTCAAATAAAACATTTTGCTAAAATCACTATTTTAGTAGTAAGAATCTTAAAACCTTGGAGGTTTTCCTTCCGCTTGTGTAAGCTGAGTTAATCATTAATTAAAAAGTGCTTTTATGATTTTCAGAACAATCTATCCAATTCTTTTCTTTCTCTATTAGACTTAATCATGTTTTTAAGAAATCTGTAAACCATGTACAGAAAGATTACTCCGGTTAGTACTATTAATAAATTCATAATATAATTCTAACTTAAAAGTGCATTAACATTTTTTCTACTTCTAATCACTAAACAGACATTCCGGATAAAACTTTCATAAGAACGAAAAAGATAGCTGTTCCAAACAACAATACACTGATTGAAATTATAATTTCTTTTCTCATTTTATCTTGATTTCTCATTTGACGCTCCTTTTTCAACTTCAATATGCATTTATATTGATAACTATTTCAATCGGGCAAAGGGATGATAAAGGGATTACATCTTTTGGGCTATAGAAAAAGCAACTATTCTTCAGATGTTAAAGTGGACTCTGAAGAAGATTTTATAGACTCCAAAATATGAATGTGCTTTGCAATTTGAGCACGTGTACTAAGGGATAGTTTTTTTAGGATATTGTGTACGTGGCTTTTAACCGTATATGTTGATAATTCAAGTTTTTGCGCAATTTCTTTATTTGCAAAACCTTCTGCTACTAAATCAATTACTTCTAGTTCTCTTTTAGTCATAGCCGGGCTATTAGGAATCTTGATTGCATTACTGACGATTTGTGAAAAAAGTGAACCTGTTAAAAGAGGTGGTAAAACCTTTAGTCCCCTGTTTACTTTTCGAATCGTTTTAATTAATCTAGCGATATCTGCATCTTCAAGTAAAAATCCAGAAACACCTGCCTGTACAAATTCACGAACGGCAGGATGTAAAGGAAAAAGACCCATTACTATTATTCTGGTTTCAAGAAACTGCTCCCTAACTAACTTTACAATTTGCAAACTTTCTTTACTTTGCAATCCGAGATCAATAAGTAAAATGTTTGGCTTTAGCTTGCCTATTATTTGCAATATATTTTCATCAATAAGGTCTGCTGCAACAACCCTCATGTCAGGCTGCTTTTTGAGCAAGGCAAAAATGCCCTCACGTAGAATTCGGTTTTCTTCAATTAGCAATATTTTGATTTTTTTTATCATACCTTACCCTGAATGATAACAATAATTTTGGTTAAATATTGTTTTTTGTTAACCATTTGTAACAATAATTTCAGTCTTCGTCTCCGCTCAGACTGACGCGCTTAATTCTGTCTTATTACCGTTTGCATAAAGGTTAACTGTCACCCTGAGCCTGTCGAAGGGTGATTTTATTTCGAATTGTCAGACTTCGACAACCTGCCTACCGGACTGGCAGGGCTCAGCCTGACGAGTTTAATTCGTAACTTCAATCATTAAATTGATTTTTTCAAAGTGAATATAAATTTTGATCCTTTTCCAAGTTCACTTTCCACCCAAATTTTTCCGAAATTTCTCTCTACAAATTCTTTGCAAAGCGGCAATCCAAGTCCTGTTCCTTTTTCTCCATCCGTTCCCTCTGTTGTAAATATGGAGTTGAAGTTAAAAAGTTCAGAAGTTCTCCCAGGTTCGATTCCAATACCGTTATCTTGAAAGGATACTTCTATAAAATCGTTTCTTTCTTTAGCAGAAATTATAATGTGCCCTTCCCTTGGAGTAAATTTGATAGCATTTATTATTAGGTTCTGAACTACAAGCCGGACCATATCCTCATCTGCATAAACCTTACATTCTCTATCAATGTTGTTTGATATGGAAATACTTTTACTTTTTGCACTCTGATATAAAATGCTTGTAATTTTATTTACTACTTTATCAAGTTCGATAAATTCGGGATTATATTCAAGAATATTTCTTTGTATTCTTGACCAATGGAGCAAATTATCCAGAAGCCCGTAAACACTTTTTAAGTCATCATTCAAAGCTCGGCTAAATTGTACGATTTCTTCTTGAGATAAAGTTTCAATTTCAGTAGCAAGTAATTCTGAAAATCCTAATAAAGACTGAAAAGGACTTCTTAAATCGTGTGCAATTATTGAAAAATATTTATCTTTGTTAGCATTTAGCGCTTTAAGTTCTTCGTTAGATTCTTTTAACGAATTTTCTATTCTTTTGATTTCCGTTAAATCAATTAATGTCACCTGACAATTTTGATCAGTATCTAATATATCTTCCAGCTTTATAGCTTCCAGCTTAACATTCAATATATCTTTGTTTATGCCTTTAATATCTAATTCACAAGAGTGCTTCTTTTCAGAATTAAAAACTAAATCAATAAAAGAATTAAAAATATCTCTATGTTCAATCGTAACGAAAGAAATTAAATTTTTGCCAATTAATCTTTTTCGCTCAGTTCCAAACATCTTACTTGCATTTAAATTTACTTCCTTAATCACACCAACTTTATCCAATGTAAAATAAGGGATTGGTGAAAAGTCAAAGAGGTTTACGTATTTATTTCTTGATGCCTCTAACTCTTCATGCGCAATTCTAAGCTCTTCATTTTGATGTTCTAATTCAATCTGATGAACCTGCAGCAAATGAACTAACCTTTGCACATCTGCAAAATTATCAGAAGAATGCTTTGGAAGTTTTGATTCGGTTCTTATTGGCTCTATTTTTTTCTTCACTTTTTTATTATCATTTTTTTCTGTTTGTTTTTTGATCGTTTTCATTTTTAGTCCTCTCTATTCTTTCCTTAAGTCTGTATTGCCAGCAAGATAAGTTTAGAATCTTTATCTCCCTGAAATACCTCACGAGCATTTAATAATAATTTCTTTTTTCCGCCTTTTTTAAATTTGTATTCAACTTCAAACGCTTCAAAAAAAGTTTCTTTCGGAATTATTTCTTCCAAAAGTTTCCTGAGCTCAGGAATATCCCAATTATTATCTTCAAGTTCATATATAAATTTACCAACAGTATTTTCACTTATCGTATCAAAGGTTTTATAAAAAGCTCTGTTAGCTGAAAGCACTTTTAGTTTAGAATCAAGAATAAGAAGTGAGTCCCTAAGCGTTTCTACAATATTATTTGAAAAATCACGTGCAAGCTGAATTTCCTGATTTAATTTTGTTATTTCATTAGAGGCAATTTTTACTTTATTTATATCTAAAAACGTAATTACAACACCATCAATTAAATTGCTTAATGTACGATAAGGTAATATTCGCATCTGGTACCAAGTACCATCGTTAGTTTGCAGCTCAACCTCTTTTTTAACAAGGCTTCTCAATACTTCTTTTGCATCCTCAACAAGATTTTCATATTTAAGATTTGTTGCTATATGATTTATTGGTCTGCCGATATCCGAAAGAATAAGATTAATAATCTTTGTTGCATGTTGAGTAAATCTTTTAATAAGTAAATTGTTATCCAGAAAAATTGTAGGAATGTCTATACTATCCATCAGATTTTTCATATCATTATTAACTTTCGATAAATCATCGTTCTTATTCTGAAGTTCAGCATTAACAGTTAGTAATTCCTCATTTAAAGACTGTAATTCCTCCTTAGAAGTTTCCATTTCTTCATTAGAACTTTGCATTTCCTCATTAGTGGATTGCATCTCTTCATTAGTGGATTTTAGTTCTTCATTTGAAGTTTCTAATTCTTCAACAGTTGAGCGTAAATTTTCTTTAGCAGATTTAAGTTCGTACTCAAGCTCTTTAATAACTTTTTCTGATCTTTTATCATAATGAATTTTTTTTGAGACTGATTCCTTTTTTTCT
>JBDTRQ010000066.1:0-2077 GCA_039931535.1 Ignavibacteriota bacterium | reverse complement strand
CAATCGGGATTTGGATTTACATTGGTTTTGTTATCTAAGTATGGAACGGAAAATCAATTGAATTCATTTTATGCTGAGAAATATTTCAATGCATTTCCTAGTTTGTTGAAAATTAAGAATCTTGAAATTAATAATTTAGATAATTCATCAATTAATTGTTATTCAATACGTACTTTTGATCGTTTTTTAGACTATTTCGGTTTAGTACATGACAAAAAATAAAATGCTGATTTACAACAAAATAGTTCTTTAAATATTTGAATAAGACCTTAATTTTCAGTATCTTAGTAGAATAAACTTGGCGGTTTTTCTATGGATACAAAAACTAAGGTCTCACACAAAAATAGTGATTTAACCTCAATTCTGGTTAGTCATTTCGGAAAAAGTATCAATTTAGCCCGAATTAAGTTCCTTGGCTTATTTATTTGTGCACTTTGCAAAGTTCAGGTCGTTTGTTTTGAAAAGCTCGCCAGTGGCTTTGAAAACAATTGTGATAACGACTCTTCTTTACGACGAATTCAGCGATTTATGGCTAAGTATTCGTTGGACAAAGAACTGATAGCAAGATTTATATTTGCTCTACTTCCACATGAGCCACCATATACGATTGCTATGGATAGAACCAATTGGAAGTTCGGGCAAACAAATATCAATGTCTTGGTTTTAGCCATTGTTTATAAGGGAGTTGCTTTTCCAATTTTATTCAAATTAATGCTTAAACGAGGAAATTCAAATACAACTGAGAGGATTCAAATCGTGAATCATTTCATTGAATTATTTGGAAAAGAGTCCATAAATTACTTGGTGGCTGACCGCGAATTTATTGGTGAACATTGGATGAACTATCTAAACATTAACCAGATCGAATACCATATTCGTATTCGTGAGAATTTTTGGGTATTGAATCCAAAAACTGGTAAAGAGTTTAAAGCGGCATGGCTCTTCAGTGATTTAAAATTGAATCAGACCAAATTTCTACATTCGATTTATTATGTGAATAATCAATTGTGTTATTTGTCTGGGTCTAAAGTCAAAAACAAAGAAGGAAACCCTGAACTTCAGATAATAATTTCGTTTTGTAAACCTGAAATTGCACAAAAAATATACAAAGAACGCTGGCAGATTGAAACGGCTTTTAGAGCTTTGAAAACAAGTGGATTCAATATAGAAGACACTCATTTGACAGATATTGAACGAATTGAAAAACTTTTTGCTTTAGTTATTATTGCTTTTACATGGGCTTACTTAGTGGGTATTTACTTACACCAACATGTAAAACCAATTAGAAAACTAAATAACGGTAGAATGGCGAAAAGCTTCTTCAAATATGGACTAACTTTTATTGCTTCAATACTGCTTAAAACTGATTATCAATCAAATATAAATATTTTTGATTTTTTGTCATGTACTTAGAAATAAATTATTCATTTTTTTTAAAGCACAGCTTTCTGCATTTATTGGAGGTTTAACTGATTACGGAGTCATGATCTTCATCACTGAAGTATTTAAAGTCCATTATACTCTGTCGATAATCATTGGAGGAGCAATTGGAGCCGTAGTAAATTTCACCATAAATAAAGAATGGACTTTTAATTCCAAAGAATTAGTGTATAAAAATTCGGGGAATAAACGACTTTCGAAGTTTGTATTTGTAGTACTCAACAGTATTATTTTAAAACTAACTGGAACATATTTCATAACCTCAATTTTTCAATTAGATTATAAAATCAGTCGTATTTTTATTGATTTAATCGTTTCTGTGTTTTTCAACTACACATTGCAAAGAAATTGGGTATTTAAAAATATTGAGTAGATATTTGTTCGTGTATTCCCTTGACTTTTTGCCGTTTTGCAAAGCACAAAAATTAATTCTAAATATTTAATGCTGTGGAATTTAAAGCAAATATAGTTGTCCTCAATTTTATTTAATTTTTTGCAAACCCATTTCAGGACTAGACAGTACGAATACTGTCAATACCTAAATTTGAAAATATATGTTCAACTTATCAATCATTTTTGTCCATAAAAGCAAATCCTTCAATATTTAAGAAAATAAAAAAACTCCCAGTAAATCATA
>JBDTRQ010000065.1:0-50405 GCA_039931535.1 Ignavibacteriota bacterium | reverse complement strand
GAACAGCCGTTCACTAGAAAAAGCACACTAACAAGAAGCACAAAAATTTTCATATCTACTTTCAGTTGTAATGATGTTTTTAAAGCTATGTTATTAGTCTTTAAAGTAAAACAGAATATTTATTCTTAAAGGTTTTTTTATCACGAAAATTAATTTTAATTCGTTTAACCAGATTGCAGTAAAACCAAGGACAAATGCCACTAACGAAAGAATAAAAAATATTTTTTTCATTGTCATTGCTGCTTATTAGAATTAATTAAAAACAACACTTCAAAAATTGAGATATGTTTAATCATGCACAAATGGAAAAAATATTTGACTGTTTGTTGTTTTAATATTTAATTTTAGTTTGAAATAATATTCAATTACAGGAATGAAATATGAAAAATCTAACCCGCTGCGCCTGGCCCGCAAACGATCCGGTCTATATTAAGTATCACGATAAAGAATGGGGTGTTCCAATCCATACTGATAAAAAACTTTTTGAGTTCCTTCTTCTGGAAGGTTTTCAGGCTGGATTAAGCTGGCGGACTATCCTTTATAAAAGACAAAATTTCCGTAAGGCGTTTGATAATTTTGATTTTAATAAAGTTGCCAGGTACGATAAACGAAAAATTAATTCACTAATGAAAGATGCGGGAATAATCCGCAACCAGCTAAAAATTAATTCGGCAGTATCAAACGCAAAAGCATTTATTGAGGTTAGAAAAGAGTTCGGAACTTTTGATAAATATATTTGGGGTTTTGTAAATGGCAAGCCAATTAAAAATAAATTTAAATCGTTAAAAGAACTTCCTGCAAAAACCGAGCTTTCTGATTTGATAAGTAAAGATTTAAAGAAACGCGGTTTCAATTTTGTTGGATCAACAATTATATATGCACACATGCAGGCAACAGGTATGGTTAATGATCATCTTACAACTTGTTTTAGATACCGGAACCTATAAAGTTTTCTCTCATATTTTATTTAAGAATTTTAATTACAAAGAAACTCGGATAGCATTAATTTTTTCCGTAGCTCAGTCTGCGGCAGCAGATCCAAACCTGAGTTTTTTTTATAAACACAAAATAGTCTGACACCGTAATAGTTGACTTAATAATAATTCCTGCGCAAAATTCAGTGCACATTTAACACGTCAAATTAGTCAGCAAAATTTAATAGAGTAAAATTATCCTTATCCAAAAAATTCCTGTGTCATGTAAATATTTACCCATGGATATTTAAAACACTTCAAAAAAACACTTTTACAAAATTCAAATTATAGTATAAAAATTGCTGTAATTACAACTTAATTAGATAATAAAAATCACATAAAATAATAACTAAAAACAGGAGGCAAAATGCTTCGCAAAATATTTTTAATCGTTGCTGTATTTATTTTTATAACTGCAAATATACTTGCTCAAAAAAACGCTCCACCTTTGGCTGCAAATCCAAAATTTTCATTTGGCGTTATGGTTGGATACACAGATAACTTTGGTGCAAACTTTTCTGGAATGATCACTGACTTTTCCTATGATATTCCGCTTGCAATAAAATTTAGTGCAGGCTACAATGTAAGAGATGCGGGTAATCCATTAGACGCAAGAAAAGTTTTTATCAACGATAACACAAATGGTGATCCTGATAAATCCGCTCGTTCAATTGATTTAAGATTAGATTTTGCTTACCCGATTAATCTTTTCTCAATCAGAAAATCATATTTAACAATCGGACCACGATACTCAATGCACTCATCAACGTTTGATTTTGTTGGCGGCAATGAATTCTTTGATATTTCTACTTCACAGTTTGGTTTGGGTGCAGGATTAGAAACATATTTTGGTATTAGCCCAACATTAAGCTTTGTATTTGCAGGTGGATTTGACTACTACTTTGATGCACAAATCGGTGGACACGATTCTTTTTACAATCCCGACGGAACAGATGTAAGCGGAAGAGAAGGATATACTTATGATGATGCTGCAAAATCAATTAATGCTCCAAAGTATGAGTTTAGATTTATGGCTGGTTTAAGTTTTGGTTTGTAAGTAATTATTAATAACCAGTAGAGACGCCTCGATAAATCGGGGCGTCTCTACAAAATATAAATATCATCTTAGCAAAATTCCCATTGGGATTTTATGATAAAGTGAAAGAATCACTTTATCAACAACATTTTCTTTGTTTCAATAAAACTACCTGATTGTAGTTTATAGAAATAAACACCACTTGATAATCTTGAAGCATTAAAATTTACTTCATAATTGCCGGCAGGCCTAATTTCGTTTACAAGAGTTGATACTTCATTTCCGAGAATATTATAAATCTTCAATTGCACAAATTGTTTACTTCCTATTGCATATTTAATGCTGGTTGTTGGATTAAACGGATTTGGGTAATTCTGCTCAAGTGAAAATTCTGTCAGCAAGCTAAAATCAACTTCAATGATGTTTGAAAGCTCAAACGTTCCATCAAAATCTATTTGTTTCAATCTATAAAAAGATTTTCCCTGGACTGGATTTTTATCCACAAAAGAATAAAATGATTTTTCTGTTGTTGTGCCATTACCATTAATAAATCCTATGTGTTCCCAATTCGTCACACTAAGCGAAGTTGAAGTGTTACGTTTACATTGAATTTCAAAACCAGAATTATTTAACTCTGTTGCTGTTGCCCAATTAAGCACAACATTTCCGTTTAAAGTATTTCCTGTAAATGATGTTAACTCAACAGGGACCCACCACGAAAATGGCATAAAGAAGACCAAACCAAGCGTGGAATCATCAACGAAATGAAATATATGATTTTCAATTGATGTAGAATCATATACACCCCAATCGTTATTCTGTGCATAAATAGGATCGGGTGTATTATTATAGAGATCATAAAAGTTTGCATCTTGAACGTTTCCATAAATTAAATTCAATCCATCGTCTGTTGTGTCTGCATTTTCAATATTACCAAGATTGGGATTTGCACCAGGCTGCCCAGCAACGCCAACCTGAATAGTAACGCCCCACCAGTTTCCGTAAATAGTATTCCTTGTTATTATCGGTGCTACAACAGCAGTTCCATAAGCATTTATTCCGCTTCCCGCAACCATTACCTCTGGATTAATGTTGTTGTTGTAAATTAAGTTATCGTGCACATAACAAGTTATTGGGTTACTTCCTGTCATTGTAATTCCGTAACTGTTATTGTATATCTCATTGTAAGCAATTTCTGATGAAGAAGCTGAGCCACCAATCAAAGTTGATATGCTTATTCCACCTGTTTTATTAAACATTCCACCATGAATTGTATTGTGTAAAATTGTTGGCGAATTGTCCCCCTGTGTTCCAATTGTGATCTGATTTTTAGGACTTGTGTTTTGTGTATTGTTGTTAACAAGTTCATTCCATTCAATCAATGGAGAGCTTCCTGTAGTTACATAAATGCCATACTCAAAAGTTCTTTCTACTTTGTTATGAGATATTGCAGGATTTGAAACGGTTTGAATATAAAACGCTCTTCTACACTTCCATAAATATGAATTTGATAATGTAGGGCTTGCACCAGAACATCTAAGACCATAATAGGCATATTCAATTCTAGCATAATTAATTATGCAAGCCGTATCAACGGAAGAATCTAGAAAATAAAACCCATTGTATGCACCGCCGGTTGAATCTTGCGTTAAAGATGAAAAAATAATCGAATCCGTTATTGTTCCGACTGCTGAAAATTTTCCGTTAACATCAAATCCAGATGTTGCGCCGGAAAATAAAACTGTTGTTCCAGGATTGATATAAACTCTATCACTTGCCGCGATAACTATTTTATTTGTTATTGTATAGTTTGGAAACGTTCCAGCTACAACTCCACCGGAGTTTGTAACGAGATCATCAAGATTCCAGTTAACGCCTGTGTTTGGTGTTGTGTATTGGGCAAAGATTTGAACTGAAAGAATTGTAAAAAGTATAAAAAAATATTTCATCGTTCACTCCTGTCTTTTGTAAATAAAGAATATTTGAAATTAATAAATATTATCACGTCAAACAATTTTTATAAATTTTTTCAAAATGAAATTTGTTAGTGTGTTAAAGAATTGTTAAACATCATTCGTATCTACCAAATATTTTATTATTTTCTATCGCAAGTTGAAATAGAAAATGTTGTACACTCATAAAACACACAATAAAATTTCTCTCATTTAACAAAAGGTGAAAATATGAAAAATTATTACTTGCTTGTTACTTCTCTGCTCGCTTTTGTATTTCTTCTTCACATTTCAACTCCGGCTCAAACACGATCAAGCTTCGTTCCCGATCTTGATGGTGCTTCTCTCGTTGGTTCCGATATAATGGTTGAATCAAATTCTTACAGCGATATATACGATCCGGGTTTTACCGTATATCCCGGATTTCCGCAACAAGGATTGTATTCGGTTATCTCACCCAAAACAGGATCTATTTATTGCAACCTTGATGCTGATCCTGAGATGGAAATAATTTTTGGCGCAGGAGAAACATTATATGCAGTTAATTTAGATGGAAGCGCTGTTACCGGCTGGCCTAAAACTTTTACACAATATTACGAAGCTGTATGGACAGTTTCTTTTGGTGATATTGATAACGATGGCGAAGGTGAAGTTGTTGCAGGAATCGGTGGTCCGCTTGGTGGTAACATTCAAGCTTTTAAAAAAGATGGTTCCGTTGTTCCCGGTTTTCCCGTTAATGTTGGGAAATATCCAATGAGCCCTACACTTACTGATTTGGATGGCAACGGATCAATGGAAATAATTTTGGGCACAAGAACAGGACAAGCATACGTTTACAATGGAGATGGAACTGTTTATCCAGGCTGGCCCAAAATAATGGATAGATATGTTGGTGCATCCGCATCTGCAGGTGATGTAAACAATGACGGTGTTATGGATGTTGTTATGGAATCTAGAAATCTTTTATACGTATGGAATAAAGACGGACAAATATTACCCGGATTTCCTTTTGCTATTGTGGATTCATTAGTTGGATCAAACTCTTATTCCGCTCCTGTTCTTGCTGATTTAACCGGCGATGGTAAATTAGAAATATTATTCTGTTCACATTCTTCTGCTGTTGATTCAGGCGGAATTACTTATGCAGTTAAATATGATGGTACAATCTTACCAGGTTGGCCAAAATTTGTACCCAACTGGATTTACGGCGCTCCAATTGTTGCAGACATTGATGGTGATTCTCAGCTTGAAGTTGTTATAGGCGAATACGGCGCATCACCCACTCCATACTTTTCTGTTTTTGCTTATAATGTTGACGGAAGTTTAGTTAGTAATTTTCCAATGGGACCTTACCATGGATCTGCAAATCAGATAACCGTTGCAGATATTGATAACGATAATGCGTTTGAAATTATTTTTGATGAAAACGTTACAGAAAGCGGATTAGGAAGATACCGAGCATTAAATATGGATGGCTCACTTGTTACAGGCTGGCCACTTGAGTTAATGCAGAATACAAGTTTTCAGCAGCCGCTTTTAGGTGATTTAAACAACGATGGTTTACTTGATATAGTTGGCGGAAGTTTTAACTTTGATATAAATAACAAGCAAGTGTTTTTGTATGTATGGAATACCGGGTTACCATATAATCCAACAAAAATTGTAAATGCAATGTATCAATTTAATCCGCAGCATACTGGTGTGTATGTTGATCCTGCAACTGTTCCTGTTGAACTTGTATCTTTCACTTCAGCAGTTGCTGATAATAATGTAACTCTAAATTGGATTACAGCAACCGAACTAAATAATTTGGGGTTTGAAATTCAAAAAAGTCAAATGTCAAAAGACAAGAGTCAAACAGAATGGACAATACTTGGATTTGTTAATGGTAAGGGCACTACTACTGAAAAACAAGTTTACTCAATCACTGATAAAAATTTAGCCGAGGGGGAATATACTTACAGGTTAGTGCAAATTGATTTTGATGGAACAAGAACAATCGCAGGCAATATAACTATAAATGTTGGCGGCGTTGTAAGTGATTTTGTGCTCGAACAGAATTATCCTAATCCATTTAATCCTGCTACAATAATAAAGTATAACATTCCAGAACAAAGCACTGTTAAACTAAGTGTTGTAAATATTCTTGGTGAAGTTGTTACTGATTTTGTAAGCGAAGTTCAACCGGAGGGTAATCATACAAAGTTATTTTCCGCATCAGAATTATCTTCTGGAATTTATTTTGCCGTGTTAAATGCGACTTCACTATCCACAGGCAAAGTTTCATCTCAAATGATTAAAATGGTTTATATGAAATAATTCTGTCCAAATATATTAATTTTTAAAACCCGGTTAAATATTAATCGGGTTTTTTAATGCACAAATGATTGCTCCATTTATTCTAATGTTTTAAGTGTTCCAATCAATCTTATTTTATAAATTAATGCTGTGTCTAAATATTCTTTCTAAAAGGAGTGCTAATGCAAACTCATATTAAAAACGTAATCAAAAGAACCGGCGCCATTGTACCTTTTAATCAGGAGCGTATTGCAAATGCAATTTACCGCGCTGCTGTTGCTGTTGGCGGACGGGATAAATCAACTGCACAAAGTTTATCTGAGCAGGTTGTTGAATTGCTGAATCAAAAATTTCCAGAAGGAACAACTCCGCATATTGAAGACGTACAGGATGTTGTTGAAAAGGTTTTGATTGAAAACGGACACGCAAAAGTTGCAAAGGAATATATTCTTTATCGTGATGAAGCAGCTAACAGAAGAGATGCTGAAGGAAGATATGCTTCTAAAATAAATGAAAATGTTCCATGGCAAAAAATTTGGCGTAATCTTGATTGGGCTGTTTCGCACAATCTGCACACTGTTGACAGTTTGAATGATAGAATTGCTAAAGGAGAATTTCCGCATATCGTTCACGAATCCGAAGCACTTTATGAAGATGATGTTAAAGTTGCAGCAAATTTAATTATCGAAAGACTTGATGAACTTAGAATGGTTATGATTAGCGGTCCATCTTCATCCGGTAAAACAACCACAACAATAAAACTTGAGCAAAAATTAATAAAAAAAGGATTCAAGTTTAAAGCGTTAAATGTAGATCATTACTTTTTTGATTTGGAGTTTCATCCAAAAGATGAATTTGGTGATTACGATTTTGAAACTCCGCAAGCTTTAGATTTAGAATTAATTAACGAACATCTTGTAAGATTGGGTAATGGTGAAGAAGTAATGATTCCGTTTTACGATTTTAAAACCGGAACACGCAAACTAAACGCAACTCCGATGAAACTTGCAAAAGATGAACTGCTTTTGATCGATAGTTTACACGGACTTTATCCTGCATTTAGCAAAGACATTTCTGTTGAAGTAAAATTTAAACTATATCTTGAACCGCTTTTACAAATGAAAGGCAAAGATGGAAAATATATTCGCTGGACAGATTTAAGATTGATGCGCAGAATGTTACGCGATTCAGTTTTCCGTGCATACAATCCACAGCAAACTTTAGAACACTGGCATTATGTGCGCGGCAGTGAGTTAAGAAATATTATTCCATACTCCAACACCGCAGATTTTGTAATCAGCAGCGGCATGCCGTACGAAGTTCCAATCTATGCAAACAGACTGTTAAAACTTTTTGAGGAATGGAAAGAAAAATATAAAGGCGATCCGCTTAAGGCTGATGCTCTTGAAAGATCAACAAGAGTTTATGAAGTTTTAAAAACAGTAACTCCCGTAGCGGAGGAATCTTCTGTTCCGGGCGATAGTGTGCTGCGTGAGTTTATTGGCGGAAGTACGCATCAGTATCATTAAAATTCTGTTTATCATTTTAGACTATTGGCTAATTGTAGGATTCTAAATAAGACACTCGCTTTGATGATATCTTTTGATTTTATTTAATTTTGCGAATAAATTGTTGGAATAGTATTTGACATTCACAGGTTTTTAATTGGAACTACTTATAAACGATATACAATTTCTGAGCAGTAAATGAAAAGAATAAATAATTACTTAGCTATAATTTTAATATTAGTTCTAACCAACTTATTATTAATTGAGAGCACATCTGCACAGAGCAGATCATCAGAAAGCAAAAAATCCAAAAGAACTTATTATAGCAATTACGAAAAAAGTGCTTCAACAAAAGGCTCGGCTGCAGATATTCAAATCAAAACAAATCGAAGAAGTAATAACAAACTTTCAGAATATTATCCGCCAAACAAAAAAACAGAAAAAGATAGTTACACCAGAAAGAAAAACAATTATCATAAAAACGAAAATGATTTTTCTGAAAATTATTTTAGAATTGATAAATCAAAAAATAGTTTGTGGGATGGAAAACATTGGGAGGAATCAAGATTTCCGCTTAACATTTATGTAAAAGAATCATCATCACGCTATTACACATCAGCTTATAAAGATTATGTAAAATACGCGATGGATGTTTGGCGCAAAGCTGATGATAGAATTCAATACAAATTTGTTAAGTCTGTTGATGACGCTGATATTGCAGTTTTATTTGTCGAAAATCTTGGTGATAAGTACGAAGAAAATTATCTCGGTTTAACAGATTATGACACTGATAGAAACAAGCAAATTGAGTTTTCAAAAATTCAAATTAGTTTAATTAAAAATGGCGATGAAAAAATTTCAGCGGGAGAAATCAAAGCAACTATTGTTCACGAGCTTGGGCACGCATTCGGACTTGGACACAGTGATAGTGACAAAGATTTAATGTATCCTTACATCTCTCCGAGCCACACTGCCGATAAGACTTTTGATGAGCTTTCTAGTGGTGATAAGCTAGCAATAAAAGACTTAATCAATTTAAGTTTTGAAGAATATTTTGTTTGGAAATAAATTCTGATTAGTTCTTTAGAAATTTGTCAATCATCAGTAATTTGATTTGAACATCATTTTAAACTTTAATAATTCGATCTATATTTTTATTTTCTATAAAAACATCCCGCCATTTTAATATCCCATAAAATTAATATTAAGTCCCTTTAGAATTAAATAACTTATTTTTGTTTATAGGTACTGTTAAGAATAAAATATTAGAAGAATTTATTTCTTTTCAACAATATTTAAAAAATTATTTAATGATGATTTGCCACTAAACACGGTTACAGCAATCAGTATTACACCAAGTGTAATCATTATGATAGTAAAACCTATTATAACTATTTGAGGTGCAATTTCAATCTCTACTAGCGCCATCGAAGAAAAAAATAATAAAGCGACAAATTTTACAAAACGAGAAATAATTGAATAATGCGGCATGTTCTCTTTAAGCAGTGCATTATAAACATTAATTGAAACTCTTGAAGCAACTATCCAGCCCATTCCTAAAATCAAAAGTGCAATTATTAGTTTCGGAATAAAAACAACACCTTGTTGAATTAATACTGATAACACCGTAAGCTTCATCGCATCCAAAGCAGAATTTAGGAATATCAAAAACACTATAAAGAATACAAAATTACCTATCATGTTAAATACAGCAGATCTAACATCGGCTTTAGAAAGCGCTCTTCGCCATTGCATTCTCATAAAGAGTTTTTCAAATCTTAGAACAATCAAAAGTTGTATTGTTATTCTTTTTACCAGCCATCCAACAAACCAACCAACTAATAATAAAATAACTCCTCCCAAAAGGTTTGGTAGATAGCTTATTATTTGTTTTCCAAAATCTAAAAAGGGACTTTCTAAACTATTATTCATTTTCTACTCCTCTTTGCTTAGGTGATTTTAATAAAAGTTTCCACAGTGGTTCTCTTTCTGCGTATTCTTTTACCCAAAGAACTGGGGATGCTGATTGTTCTGTTATTTCTTGAGCAAGTGATCGACCAAGTAATAATTCCAAAAAATCACCGGTTTTACCGCCCATTAAAACAAGATCAGCTTTTCCGGATTCCTGTGAAATAGCTTGAACTATATCTGCATCTTTAATTATAACTAATTCTGCTTCAATCGAATTTTCCTTTATAATCTCTGCAATTTTTAATTCTCTCTCTTCTCTTTCCTTTTCAGAAGTTTCTGGATCGTAAACAAGTAGAATTTTTAATTTACAATTAAAATATTCCACCAATGCAGGGGCGATTTCGGTAGCCAACATTGCATGGATATCTAATGAAAAAGGAATCAAAATAGTTTTAACTTCCTCTTTTTTAAATGTGCCATGAAGTATTGCAACTTCTCCAGGGAATTTATTTATAACACTATCAATAATCGAGGAAAAGAATCGTTCAAAGTAATTCGGATTTTTCTCTCTGCCAACAAGAATAAAATTACACTCTTCCTCCTCGGATGTATTTACAATTCCCTCCGATATTTTATGCGACACATTTAAGATAGATCTGGCAGGAACTCCTTCCATTTCAGCGATTGAATTACCAATATCGAATAGTGAATTAGCTTTAGCTTTATCACTCAATTCAACCACCAGTGGATTCTTTTCATTAATCTCATCAACGTGCAAGAAAAGTATCTCTGCATTTGATTTTTTTGCAAGTGCTACAGCTATATGTGTAAGACTAGAAACTGTTTTCTTATTAGCTAATGGTAATAATATCTTGTATTCCTTTCTCTCAAGTTTTTCTAATGACTTAACTTTTCTGATATGTTCAACTTCTCTGTGGGATGCATAAAATTTATAAGTGATTAGTCCTACGCTAACCCAAATACCAGTAACTATCCACGCAGTTGGACTATATTCAAACATATAAACGGCAAGGAATAACAACATTAAAATTCCCACAATGGATGCGTACGGAAATAAAGGAGTAAAAAACCCGCGGTCTAAATCTGGTCTTTTTTTCCTTAATCTTATAAGAGTGATGTTAACTTGAAGAAAAAGTAAAAGGAACATTAAATCCGCTGCACTTGCTACATCCTCAATTGGCAGTGAGATTGCCATAATAACAACAATCAATAATGAAAAAACTATAGAAATATGCGGAGTAAAATTTTTTTTATGAACTTTGCTAAAAAAGGTTGGGAAGTTTCTGTCCTTACCCATCGCATAGGCAACGCGGGAAGATGAATAAATAGTAGCATTAAGTGCGGACATTGTAGAAATAATTCCTCCAATCAAGAGCATAATTCCGCCGCCAATAAAAAATGTTTTTGCAACTTCAACAAGTGCGGTTTCTTTGTGTGATGCAAGATAATCCCATGGTGTAATTCCACCTTCGGGTTTAACTGCGCCTAATGCTGTAAATGAAACAAGCAAATAAATTGGCACAACAATTATTAGGGAAAGAAATACAGCGCGAGGAATATTTTTTTTAGGATTTTTAATTTCCTCCGAACACTGTGATATTACTTCAAACCCTTGAAAGGCTATAAATGTTAATCCCATTGCTTTAAACACCCCGCCCCAGCCATGTGCAAAGAATGGTGTAAAAGCATCTTTCCAATCAGGGCGATGAAAAACTAAATTTAAACCAAAGCCTATAAATATAAATAGTATAACAATTTTGGCAATAGTAATTACGTTTCCAATTTTACCAGTCTCCGAAGCACCCCGGAAATTAACGTAAGCAAAAACAATTGCGGTTATAGCGGCAAGAATTTTTTGCGGAGATAAAAATCCCCATTGTGGCATCACAACATTGAACTCTCTAAGAACCAAATCAAAATAAGCTCCAAATCCCAAAGCATATAGACTGCATGCAACAGCGTGAGCAAACCAGCTCATCCAGCCGGAAATAAATCCATTCCATTTCGGTAAGCCTTCTTTTACCCACAGATATCCGCCTCCAGCATCGTGATAACAAGAACCAAGTTCTGCGTACGAAAATGCTGTAAGAAGAGCTACAAAACCATTAAGAGAAAATGTAACGATAAGTGCGGGACCAGCTACCCCCGCAGCAATACCAGTAAGTACAAATATTCCTGCGCCAATCATAGCACCAACACCAATAAGGGTCGCATCCATTAAGCCCATCTCTCTGCTAAGATGGACTTCAGTATCAAATTTTTTCATAATCTTGTCCGTGGTTACGTTTAAACAAGAAACATAATGATTGAATTGACAATTATTAATAAAATCAATTCAACAATATTATACTTAAAATAATTCAATTCATCAATTGGAGATTGGATGAATGTCAGCGAAGCTAAGTAAGAACAAATTAATTCAGAGGGCATGGTTAGATATATTTGGATAATATTAGATTAAACCTTTAAAGATATGATTAAGTTTATTCTTGAGCCGGCATACCAAGCTGTGTCCATTCTTCTTTTGATGGACCATAAATTCCTGGAACAGTAAGTCCGTTTAATCTCATAACAATAGTGAGCTGTGCACGGTGATGAATTTGATGTGATATTATTACCCCAAGCGTGGTTCCTCTTTTCCACATTTCACCATACATATCGTCTTCTACATTTAAAGAGTCATCATTCCAATTTGATTTAACAGCAGACAATAAGTTTTCGGAAGCTTCTTTGTAAGCTTGGACAATTTCTTTTGCAGTTGCTGGCACTGGAGTATTACTATCCACAGTTTTAAATACTAATCCAGTGCGATGTGCCATTTCTCCAATCGCAGTAGTAATATGCCAAGCTAATCGTCCTGCTGTTCTTACATTCTCATTAACTTTTTTTGCTAATGATTCATCGTTAAGATTATTAAACACTTTCAATGTTGATTCGGATTCGTAAGTCCAATCAGTAGTAAAGTCTTCTAATTTGCGATACATATTACTTCCTTCTTTTGGTGAGTCACACTTCGACAGGCTCAGTGTGACAAGTGGATTTTTATAAGTCTAGTGTCATCCTGAGCCTGTTGAAGGATGACCCCGTAATACTAATTTAGATTGACTAATATCTCTCTTAGCTTACCAATATTTTCAAGCCAATCCTTTTGCTTTGCTCTTTCTTTCTCAACAACTTCGGTGGCTGCGTTGGCTACAAACTTTTCGTTGGAAAGTTTTTTATCTATGCCTGCAAGAGAGCCTTCAAGTCGCGTTATTTCTTTTTGTATTTTTTGTCGTTCAATTTCAAGATCAATTAATCCTTCAAGCGGAATGAATATTTCAACTCCTCTCAACACTGCAGAAGCACTTGCTTTTGGTTTTTCAATATTTGTATCTACAATTAGCTCTTCAACTTTTGCAAGTTTTTTTATGTATTCAATCTGATGATCTTTTACAGAAGAAGATTTAATCATTGCATTTACTTTTTTTGAAGGGGCAATGTTCATCTCGCCGCGAATATTTCTGATAGCAGTAATTATATCTTTTACAAAATCCATTTCTTCATCAGCAGAATCTTTAATCATCTTTTCATTAACTACCGGATAAGTTGAAGTAGAAATACTTTCACCATCTTTTCTTTCATCAATCAGTTGCCACAGTTCTTCAGTAATAAAAGGCATAAATGGATGAAGCATTTTTAATGCATCTTCAAAGATTGAAATTGCACGAGTAAGCACTGCGGATTTAATTTCTTCATCATCTGCACCTTGCCTACCAGCAGGCAGGTAAAATCTGTTCTTAATCATCTCAACGTACCAGTCACAGAAATCATTCCAGATAAAACTGTAAATAAGTTTGGTTGCGTTGTTTACTTCAAACTCATCCATCGCCTTGTTAAGCTGCTGCAAGGTTTTATTTAGGCGGGAGATTATCCAATCATCGGCAAAATCTATATGAGAATTTTTTAAATCTTTATTAAGTGGAATGTTCTCAGCATTCATCAATAAAAATCTTCCCGCATTCCATATTTTATTAGCAAAGTTCCTTCCAAGTTCACATTTATCAGTACTAAACATTACATCCTGCCCAAGCGGGGCAAGATAAATTATAGTAAATCGTAAGGCATCGGCGCCATAATCTTTTATTACATCCAGCGGATCGGGTGAGTTGCCGAGAGACTTACTCATTTTTCTGCCCTGTACATCACGAATGATACTTGTAAAATAAACGTCGCTAAAAGGAATATCTTTTTGAAAATGCATTCCAGCCATTATCATTCTTGCAACCCAAAAGAAAATAATATCGGGACCGGTTACAAGTGTATTTGTTGGATAATAATATTTTCTTTCATCATCAGTTTTAAATATTGCGTGCGCCCACAACCAGCTTGATGCCCAGGTATCAAGAACATCTTCATCCTGACGCCAATTCTCTATATCTTTTGGAGGAACAACATCACAATAAATTTCATTTGAGTTTATATGATACCAAACAGGAATTCTATGTCCCCACCAAAGCTGTCGAGAAATACACCAATCACGAATACCTTCCATCCAGTGAAAATAAGTTTTTTCCCAGTGCTTTGGATAAAATTTTATTTTTCCTTCCTGAACAACATCAACAGCAGGTTTTGCAAGTTCATCCATTTTCATAAACCATTGTTCACTTAAGTATGGCTCGATTGGAACATTGCCGCGTTCAGAATATCCAACCTTATTTTGGTAATCTTCAATCATGTGAAGTAATTCAAGTTCATCCATTCTTGCAACAACCTTTTTTCTAACTTCATAACGATCAAGATCACGAAACTCTTTTGGAACATTGTTGTTTGTGGTAGCGTTATCATTAAAAATATTTATCAGCTCAAGTTTGTGGCGCTGTCCCATATCGTAATCATTAACGTCGTGAGCGGGAGTAACTTTAACAACACCAGTTCCAAATTCCATATCAACATATTCATCTGCAAAAATTGGTATTTCTCTTTCAACTATTGGAAGCAAAACTTTTTTGCCGATAAGATGTTTGTAACGCTTATCCTTTGGATTAACGGCAACACCAGTATCTCCAAGCATTGTTTCTGGTCGTGTTGTTGCAACTGTAACAAACTCTTTGGAATTCATTACCGGATATTTGAAGTACCAGAGTTTACCGTTAACAGTTTTAAAAATTACTTCTTCATCTGAGATTGCGGATTTGTTTGCGGGATCCCAATTAACCATTCTGTAACCGCGATAAATCTTTCCTTCTTTGTAAAGATCAACAAATGCTTTTATAACTTCGTGATAATATTCGTCATCCATTGTAAAACGTTCGCGCCGCCAATCGCAGCTTACGCCAAGTTTTTTTAACTGCTGAATTATAATTCCGCCATATTGTTTTTTCCATTCCTGGCAATGCTCTAAAAACGCTTCGCGCCCGATTTGATACTTATCAATCTGTTTATCAGCTAAAAATTTTGTTACTTTAGTTTCGGTTGCAATAGATGCGTGATCTGTTCCGGGAACCCAGCACGCGTTGTAGCCTTGCATTCGTTTTGTACGAATAAAAATATCTTGAAGTGTATTATTTAAAACGTGCCCCATCGTTAACATGCCTGTTATGTTTGGCGGCGGGATAGCAATTGTGTATGGTTTTTTTGTTTTATCTATATCAGAATTAAAAATATCATTATCATTCCAGTATTTGTACCACCTATCCTCAACCTGCGCGGGATCATAAGCTTTGGGAATATCAGAAAAATTTTTTGCAGACATTTATATCTCTGTTAGTGAAATTTGAGGTGTAAATATAAGGAAATTTGGAGAGTTAGATTAGTTGCAGAATTCTTACAATTAGCTAAAGTGATTTACAAAAACTGAGCAAAGAACAAGTACGATATAATTGCCGTTGCTATTAGTAAAAAATAATATCTTATTTGTTTTGCAGAAGATTTCATTTGCTTGTCTTTATAAATAGGGCTGTCTAAAAGATAGACAGCCCTAAGATTAAGATTGATTATTTCATCAATGTTATTTTTTTAGTAGATACGAATGAGCCTGATTCCATTTTAACAAAATAAATACCGCTTGCTAAATTTGAAGCATTAAATATTATTTCGTGAGATCCCGCTTCGTAATAATTGTTAACTAGTTCAATTATCTGTTCACCAATTGTATTGAATACAACAAGCTTAACAACAGAGGCTTCAGGAACAGAGAAGCGTATTCTTGTTGATGGATTAAATGGATTTGGATAATTTTGATTAAGTACATATTGATTTGCGGGAGTAATATCAACATTAACTTCTTGAGAGTATTCAAAGGTTCCATCAAAATCAATTTGTTTTAATCTGTAAGAATATGATCCGGATGTAACTGAATAATCCGAGTAAAAATAATTTTTGATTTCAGTTGTTGAACCCGCGCCACCAACAAATCCAATTTTCTTCCATTCTCCCTGGAGGGGCGAAGTCAACGACGAAGCCCTCTCAACTTCAAAACCGGAGTTGTTTAGCTCAGTTGCAGTACTCCAATTAAGGACTACAGTACCTTTATTAACGTTAGCAGAAAATGAAGTTAATTCAACTGGAACTATAGTACAATTTGCGTTAATACTAAACGAGATATAACTATCAAATTCTCCTAATGGCAGTATCTCTGTAGATGTACCAGTAGCAACATCAATTTTTCTGAATGATCCACCTGAACTGAAGAACCCTGATGACCAGTATGCTCCCCAGTATAATTCTCCTGTCTCCGGATTAAAATCCATATCTTGGCTATATCCTGATATATCGGCTAATCCTATATCTGTGCCTATTGCCGTAGCTGCTGCTGTTGATAGATTTAATGACTTAAATACTCCGGTTGATGAAAGACCACCAACTACGACATCAACTATATATGCATTGCCATTACAATCTATTGCCATCGCCACTGGTAAGTTGGCTCCTGTTAATTGTGCTACCTGTGTTAATCCACCTGTTGTAACATTTATTGTGTACAAGTACGCCGCTGTTCCAAAATCATCTGAACTTACCACGTACCACGTATCTGTTAGTGTGTTGTGTGCCATTCCTTTTACTGCTGTTTGTCCTGATGAAAGCGGACCAACTACTCCAAGACTATCACCTGTTAATGTAGTAAAGTTTAAGTGCCATAAGTAAAAGGTGTTAAATGCTGAATTTGCAACTATTGAATATTGCTCATCTGTTCCGACATTATCTCCCGTTACTCCCTGCATACTGCTTCCTTGGGGAAAGAAACTTAATGACGTAAATGCACCCGTAGTCAAGTTTATTGTTCCGTAACTATATGGGTTGCCATTAAACGCATATGTTGTTGGTTGGGCATGCATGCTGTAATTGATTACAATCAGCATTACCACAGCTAAGAAAACTGTTAGTTTTTTACACATAGGATTCTCCTAATAATTATTAATGAAAGAATTATTTATTAAATACATAATTATCTTAGAATTGATATTCATCTAAGTTAATTATTTAATTAAGCTCATCTTCTGAGTTGAAACAAAACTTTGTCCTGAGCCTGACGAAGGATCGCCTGCTTCTAATCTGTAAAAGTATATTCCACTTGTTAATCCCGAAGCATCAAATTGTATATCATAAGTTCCAGCATCCTGTGTTTTATTTACAAGCTCTGTTATTTTTTCTCCAAGTGTATTAAACACAGATAATTTTACATTTGTGCTTTGTGGAATTGTATAAGAAATCTTAGTACTTGGATTAAAAGGATTGGGATAGTTTTGACTTAGAGAAAATTCGTTAACCGGATTAACATCCACTTCAATTGTGTTTGAATATTCAAACGATCCGTTAAAATCTATTTGTTTAAGTCTATAGGATATTTTGCCTGCAGTAGTAGAGTTATCAACAAAATTATAATTATTTATTTCTGTGGTTGATCCTTTACCAGGAACAAATCCAATCTTAGTCCACTCAGAGTTTTGATTTTTCTTTTCTATATCAAACCCTTGATTATTTGTTTCGGTACTTGTAATCCAATTAAGATTGACAACGTTATTTTCATAAGAAGCTGTAAATGAAGATAGCTCAACAGGTAGTGGATCTGTAAACTTTATAACGTAAGCTATTGGTCCACCTGAAGATGGATATGCAGTTCCAATAATGGTTAAGCCATCGGCAGAAATTGAGTTTGCAAATGAAGCCAACCAGTCAGAAGCTTCTGTAATACCCAAACTATCAACCAAATAATCTTTAAGTAGCATTATATCTGACCATTCCGGTCTTTTTATAAATGCTCGATAGGCTCCAACTGAAGGGCTAACTTGCCCTACAATTATACCGTTATCAGAAATATCTTTAGCGTATGAAGCACCATTTAAATAAGTCGTGTTAAACCAGTTCATTCCGCCAGCATCAGTCCAGGAAAATAATGCACCTGTAGAACCTCCAACAAGCGTGCTTCCATCGGTGTTAAGTCCATTACATTCACCATCCGGATAACTTGTATCATAACCACCCATAAAATGCGGAGTCGGATCCCAATAAAAAGCTCTTCTACCCGGACCTAATGCTTCTCCATCCCACCCAACAATTCTAAACCCATTATTGGTTTTTGCAACATCATTAGCTCTGCTGCTTCCACCACCGGTTCTTCCAAGCATGTGAATGCTGCCTACACTATCCCAATAACATGCTTCTGCTTTATATGTTGGCAGCCAATGCATTCCAACAATTATTGATCCGTCTTCACTAATTCCGTATCCATAAGTGTATGACATTTCATCAAGTACCGGATAACCCGGAAATCCTTCAAGAGCAATCCAGCGTGAACCATCATAATATCCTGCGCGAAGAGTAGCATTGCCATTAGGGGCATGAAGTGAAGTATCAATAAATGATCCTGCCACAATACCGTTGTTGGAAACTCCGAAAGCTTCTGTATAAGTATTTCCTAAATTGATTCTTCCTGTTGATTCTGACCATAAAAAACCTGGTGAAGGATAATTGCTGCCAACCACATACATTCCATTATTAGAAACCTTAGCAGCTCCGCCAAAACCTAAATTTATATATTGAGCTGTGGATTGAGAATATATTTGTATTGAGCCAGCAGTCAATAGAATAAAAACCAATAATTTTTTCATATTCATTATTATTAAAATCCTTTAAATTTTTTAATTACTTAAGTAAAGTTATTTTTCTTGTTGATGTATATGAACCCGCATCCATTCTTAAAAAATAAACTCCACTTGTTAAGTTTTTTGCATTAAACACTATCTCGTGTAAGCCTGCTTCATAAGTTTCATTAACAAGGTTCGCAACTTCTTCACCGAGTGTGTTGTAAACACTTATTTTTAACATGGATGATTGCGGAAGTGTAAATCTTATAGTTGTAGATGGATTAAATGGATTAGGATAATTTTGTTCCAAAGCATATTCTACTGGGGATATTTCTACTTCAACTTCATTTGAGTAATCAAAGGTTCCATCATAATCTACTTGTTTCAATCTGTAGCTGTTAGTTCCAATCAATGGATTTAGATCTGCAAAATTATAATTATGCATTTCTGTTGAAGATCCAGCACCCTGTACAAAACCAATTGTCTCCCAATCGGAATTGCTTTGTTCCCCTCCTTGGGGGGGCATAGTCGAAGACGAAGCCCTCTGAATTTCAAAGCCCGAATTATTTAATTCTGTAGCTGTTATCCAGTTAAGCAATACAGATTTATTTAATGCTTGAGCAGTAAAAGAAGTTAGCTCAACTGGTACTGGTTCATTGATTTTTAATATCAAAGCTTTTTGAAGACCTGACGCAGGAGGAAATGCACTAATTCCAATTGTTTTTCCATCAGCAGAGATCGCCTGCCCAAATGCAAAGTACCATCCAGTATAACCAGTAATTCCAAGGCTATCTGTAATGTAAGTAGATAAATATACAATGTCTGACCAGTTTGGTTTTTTAATAAAAGCTTGATAATTAAATCCGCCGCCAACAGGATCAACCCATCCAATTGTTGTTCCATCATCCGAAACTCCTAAAGCATAACCCTGATCATAATTAGATGAGTCGGCTACAATTTGTTTCATTCCGGTAGAAGCCGTCCATATGAATGGCCAAATAGATGTTCCTACTATTATGCTGCCATCCGAACTAATACCGCCACACTCACCGATTTGTTCGTTAGGATATAAATTACCCATAAAATGGGCTGTGGGGTCCCAATAAAAAGCTGATCTATCCGGTACACCGGCAGGTCCGGCATTCCAACCAGCAACAACAGATCCGTTTGCAGAAACAACATTAGCGCGGCTGTTTTGTCCGAATGTTTGGCCAAGACCTTCTACAACTCCATTAATCCAGCGTACTGCCTCAACTTTCCAGTTAGAATGCCACTGCATTCCAACAATCGTAGATCCATCAGCAGAGATACCATAAGCATGAGTAAAACTCATTTCATCTAAAGGAACAAGACTATCAAGCCCTTCTAAACGATTCCAAATTCCGCTTTCCCAATAACCTGCTCTTAAAGTTGGATTGCCGTTTGGTGCAGGTAAAGTTGGATCATAAAATCTTCCGGCAACTTTTCCATTGTTAGAAACATCGTACGCTTCAGAGTATTCTCCTACATTCAATTCCACTCTGCCGGTGGATTCACTCCAAATATATCCTGGTGATGGATAGTTCATTCCACAAACAAATTGACCATTTTTAGAAATATCACTTACGCTGCCTGGTCCAATATCTATAATTTCATAGGTTGTTTGTGCAGATATCTGGCTTGTAATAAACGATAAAATAAAAACTGTTAAAAAATATGTAGCATTTCTTTTCATTGAAGCACCTCTTTGGATTTGATTGGTACAAACGTAAGAAATTACACTACTATTACTGTTAGTAGTATTGAGCTAATACTTGGGATTTTTGAGCAGGGTTATATTATTGCAAATAATTACAGATTTTTATTTTTTAGATATTCTGAGGGCGAGATTCCAAATTTTTCTTTGAAACTATTTGTAAAACTTGATACGTCAGCAAAACCGATTCTATATGCAATTTCTGTGATGTTACCAGCATTTTTTTTCAGTAGTTTTGCTGCATAATCAAGCTTTGTTGAGCGGAATAATTTACCAGCCGATTGATTGATAAGCGCATTTAGTTTTCGATTTAGCTGCGAAACACTCATTCCAATTTCATCTGCTAATTTCTGCACACTGAATTGGTCATCTTCTAAATGAGTTCTTATCAGATCAAAAACTTTGTTCAGAAATTCTTTATCCAATGAATTTGCATTTACATCTTCCGACTTAATAACAGAAATTTCTTTGTACTTTTCTCTTAATAACTGTCTTATTCTAATTAGGTTTCCAACGCGTATTTCTAGCTCTCGCGAGCTAAAAGGTTTAGCAAGAAACTCATCTGCACCGATTTGTAAACCATCAAGTTTACTTTGTTCATCAACCTTAGCCGTTAACATAATAATTGGGATATGACTTGTTCGTTGATCATTTTTTATCTTATTACATAATTCAAATCCATTTACTTTTGGCATCATTAAATCCGTAATAATAAGATCAGGAGTTTTTTCGATTGCTTTCAATATTCCATCTTCACCATCAACTGCTTCTTCAATTTTGTAAAGATGCTCAAGATTTTCTTTGATGTAATTTCGTACATCATAATTATCTTCTACAATCAGCACAACCTCTTTAAAATCGTCAGTGCTATCGGGTTTATGTTCTTTTTCAATTTCTTTTTCGCCTAAATTTTCTTCACTTTCTAATACTGGAAGTGATATAAAAAAAGTTGTACCTTCGTTCAGTTTGCTTTCAACAGTAATTGTTCCGCCATGCAGTTCAACAAGTTCTTTAACGATTGCCAAGCCAAGTCCGGTACCTTCATATTCTTTTGTAGAAGAATTATCTGCCTGGAAAAATCTATCAAATATATGAGAAATCTTTTCTTCTGATATGCCTACGCCATTATCTGATATTGATATAACGGCATTTTCAGTAAAGTCTATATTCTCTGCATTAATTGTGATTACAATTTTGCCTTTTGCAGGTGTAAATTTTAATGCGTTTGATAAAAGATTATCTATAACCTCTTCAATTTTTTCCTTGTCGATATTGGTAAATAGACAATCAGTGTAACTAAAAAATTGTACGGTTATATTTTTCTGTTCAGCAAAAGAGTCGAAAGAAGAAACTCGATTTTTAATCAGTGCAACAATATCATTCTTTTCAAATTCAAGCTGCAGTTTGCCTGATTCTAATTTTGATAAATCTAAAACCTGGTTGATTAATCTGTTAAGTCTATTTGAGTTTGTAAAAGCAACATTAACTTTTTTCTTAACGTTTTCATCCTTTACAATTCTTAAAACATTTTCTAATTGTCCTTTTATTAAAGTAAGCGGAGTTCTAAACTCGTGGGAAATATTTGCAAAAAAATCGGATTTTAATTGATCAAGCTCCATTAGTTTTTGGGCTTGTTTTTCCAGCACATCTTTTTGTTCTTTTATTTTTACTGTTCTATCATTTACAAGTCTTTCCAGAACAATATTTTTATTCTTTAGATATCTAACTCTTACTCTTATCACATAGTTGATAATAAGAAGAACAATTAAAAAACCAAGAAAATTTGCCCACCAAGTTTTGTACCATGGGGGTAGTATCTTAAAATTGAAACTTGAAATATCGCTTAGCTTTCCTTCTGCATTTTTACCACGTACCTTAAAAATAAAATTTCCGGAAGGCAAGTTTGTATATTCTTTTTTAGTTCCTTTAATCCAACTGCTCCATTGCTTATCAAAGCCTTCTAACAAAAACTGATAATCATTTCCTGATTCATTTAAAAACGATGGTAGTGAATATTCAAATACAACTGAGTTGGTTGAGTAATCAACCTCAATCGGGTTTTCTTCAAAATTATTTTTGTGATTTGAGTAACCATTAAATAAAATATTATTTCCGTTTAGTGAAACTTTTCGAATCATTGGTAAATAATTTATCGAAGTACTAAAATCAGACTCAGAATCCAGCTTATAACTTATAAGAATGTTTCCACCGCTAACCCACAATGTTTTAGTTTGATCCCCACTTACAATACTTTTAAGTGAAATAAAATCCGTTAAGAGATCCTCACCTGCTAATCCAAATGAAGAATATGTTTTAGAGACATTAGATTTTACTTTTATATCATTTTCCGTTACTAAAATCTTCCCCTTCTGGTTTGTTATGCTCCAAATAATATTCCGGTCATCATTAAAAACATTAATTAACATTTGCGTTGAATCTTTATAAACTCCCTCAAGAATATTTGATCGAATAAATTTATTATCAACATTATTAAACTCAAATACTTGATTATTGTTAAAAAAATAGACTTTATTTAAATGCTTAAATAGTTTTGCTTTTTGACCTAAGGCTGCAGAATTACTTATGCTTAATCTTTTATAACCATTCAAGTTCTCTTTGTTAGTTGGTGTTTTTAGAGCTATAATATTTCCAGACACATCGTTGCACCAAATAAATCCGTTTTGATCTTCCTCTATACTTATAATGCCCGCATTAAAATCCGCAATCATTCCTATAAATGATATTTTATCGTTTTCGTTTTTTAATACTGCTATTCCATTGTTCATTCCAACATAGATTAGCGATTGCTGACCCGTTGATTGGAAAAAACAAGTCGCATAACGATAATTGTGATCGATAATTGATGCAATGTTATTTTTAATTTCGAAAACACCATCATTCGTTGCAGCAAGTACTTTATCTTTTATTTGCAAAAGATCCCATGACTGAACAGAAATATTTTTAACTGCGTCAAACTTTCCATTTTCTGATTTAGCAGAAATATTATCTAAATAATAAATTCCGGAACTTGTAGCTAAATAGATTTTATTATCAAAATGCTTTATTGTTTGTATAGATCCTTCGAATCCTGATTTTTCATTTATTATTCGTAACGATGATGGATAAAGTATCTTTGAAATACCATTATCAGTTGCCGACCAAAGATTGCCTTCACGATCATAAAACAAATCCCATATTGTGTTATTGTTTAACCCAAGATTTTTATCAATTATTTTTTTTAGTTTTCCTTTTTGATCAATTACAACAATACCACCAAGCTGCGTACCGAGTGCATAACTTCCATCACTTAACAGCGCACCCCTAAAATATAGTCTATTCTCAATCAGATATTTATCAGCCTCGTTATTAAATTTTTCAAACTTAGTTCCATCAAATAAAAACATTCCACGCCGCAAGGAGCCAATTAATATTTTACTAGTAGAATTTTTATAGTCTAACTTTGAAGACGGAAATGGAAGCATGATACAAATTAAATCTTGCGCAAACTCTTCGCCACCAGGCAGCATTATAAGCTTTCCATTTCTCAACTCTTGCAAGCCAAGGTTTCTTTCGTGTACAAATATTCTGTTGCCGATAGAATGGATAGGATTAATTCTTGAGCGTGATTCCCATCTTTTTAAAGAAGGTGTCTTTAATATTCTCTCTAAAAATGATTGCTGTTTGTTCTTATTAGCTTCAAACAAGTACAGAGTTGAAAATGTTTGGAAGTAAAGACCATCACTGTGTACAATAATTCTCCACACTTCTCCAATCTCAGTTTTATCGCCGAAAATATATTTGTTTAGAGAAACATATTTTAGCTCACCCAAAGAATCCGGGGATAAATATCCAAGTTGATGAATTCCACCAACAAATATTTTCCCATCATCATCAATTGCAAGACATCTAACTGCATCGTTCGGAATTTTTATCAATCTCCAATTAACACCATCGTACTCCAGCAAGCCGGAAACATTTCCAAAATACAAGACACCTCTTTTATCCTGTATTATAGCCCAGTTTTGCACATTTGCTGAGTATTGTTTTGGCAAATAGTTTTTAATTATTGGCAACCCGATCTCATCCAGAAATTGATTGTTTTGTGATGAGACTATTGAAGCGAAACAAATAACTGTTAAAAATATTTTACGGATGATTTTCAAATTGTAGATATATTAATTGTTAATCTATAATAATAAATATAAGTAAAAATGGAGAGTATAGAATTAGGCAGATAGAAAGCAAGAATTGATATGATCAGCCTTTAAGATCACAATTGTATTGAGTATTATTTTATCTCATAAAGATAATTCGGAATTTTGATTTGTATTCCCGAATATGGTCCGTTCAAATCAGTCCATTGATCGCCAACCGTTCCAACAATTTCATAGCCTTGAGTTGTTAGTTCTGTACGAACTTTACTTTTAAATTCCTGCGATTTTAATTTTTGATCATCTTTACTTTGAGTTATTAAAGTATCAAATTTTGTATATCCAGTCTGGATAAGATTTTTGTATGTAACGTCGTACTCATTGGAATTTCTTCCTGTAAGAAAAATTATTTTAAACCCTTTATTGAGCAGATAGTTGTACAAATCTTTGACTTGTGGAATTGCAGGCGCTTTTAATTCTTCATTCCATTTTTTATTTAGATCATATACATAACCAAAACTCATAAGTTTTGCCAAGCCGTAATTGTTAAGTGCGGTTTCATCAACATCAAAAATTACAACGGAATTGTTTTTTATTTCAACTTTATCAAATTTTTCTTTTGCTTCTTTAATAACCTCATTCATTTCCATATCAAACTTACCGGACTCATAATAATCTTTAACAATATCTTTTGCTGTTCCAAGATTTACAATTTGATTTGAGGAACAGCTAATTAAAACAAAGATGAAAAAAAGTGAAAAATAATATTTCATAAAATTCCATTTCTTATTAAACAAAGAATTTCACTCTTCGTCTTCGCTCAGAGTGACTAAGGTTAAAACAATTTTAACACTGCTGCTATTAAACGATGTAACAATTCTTAAAAACAGATTGCTTCGGCTAATCGCCATCGCAATGACTACTTTGTTCCGAAGAAAAAAATCAACGGTCTTTCTATTCTCTTTGCCCACTCACGTTCATTATGTTCTGCGCCCGGAGAATAAAAATAATCTATATCCTGCCCAATTATATATCCTTTTTTTGAAAGCTCTACAAACATTTTTTGTCCGCGAATATTTCCATCTTCACCATGATCAATATAAATCCTAATATGCTTTTTAGGTCCTGAATAATCTTCCACTGTTTTAATGCTTCTATCGTGGTTATAATAAAATGAACTTGATAAACATCCAGCCATTGAAAAAACTTCGGGATAATTCCAAGCTGCGTAGAACGAAATTAATCCGCCCATTGATGAACCCATAATTGCGGTGTTATCTTTATCAGCTAAAGTTTTGTATGCTGAATCAATAATTGGTTTTAATTCGGTTACTAAAAACTTTAAATAATTCTGCCCCTTTTCACTCCAGCTATATTCATCAAGTCTATCGGGCGAGTTATAAATTCCTACAACAATAATTTCTTTAATTTTTTTTTGTTTGATTAGCTTCATTACTGTTTCATCTACGCGCCAATCTTTACCAACATATGCTGTTTTGGGATCAAGAATATTTTGTCCATCGTTCATGTAAAGAACAGGATATTTTTTGCCAGGATTTTTTTGCGGATTGTAACCAATCGGCAGCCAAACAACTATATCTCTTTTGTTATTTAATAAAGCAGAATGAAAATCTTTTACATATTCTACTTTACCAACAATTTCATCTTTTTCCAGTCCGGGTTTTCTGCGTGTTTTTTTTATTTCTTCAGCCATTTTTCTAATAATTTGTTAAACGGTTGCAAAGATAAATAAATGTTTGTTATAAGATTTGATTTTTGTTGAAATCTAAATGTTTAAGAATCAAGTTTCTTCAATTTAGTTGGCTTCTTAGGAATATTTTGTGGATTTTTGAGACACAAAATTTTAATAATTTTTTCTAAAATCGGAGATTTATTTTATGGCTGTTATCAGACCATTTAAAGCATTAAGACCCACAAAAGAAAAATCACAATTAGTTGCAAGCGTTCCGTATGATGTTGTTAACCGAGAAGAAGCGGCACAGTTTGCACAAAATAATCCGCTGAGCTATTTGCACATTACAAGATCAGAAATAGATTTACCCGAGGTAAAAGATGTTTACTCAAAAGAAATTTATCTAAAAGCAAAAGAAAACCTTAACAAGATAATTGAAAACGCTCCACTAAATGTTGATGCAAAACCACACTTTTATCTTTACAGATTAATTATGGATGGAAGAGCGCAAACTGGAATATGCGCAACTTTTTCTGTAGATGATTATGATAACGATGTAATTCTTAAGCACGAAAAAACTCGCAAGGTTAAAGAAGATGACAGAACAAATCACATTGTTACAACAGAAGCGCAAACAGGTGTTGTGTTTTTAACTTATCGCGGAGTAAAATCTGTTAATGAGCTTGTTGATAAAACTATAAATGATGTAAAACCTGAATACGATTTTACCTCTCCCGATGGAATTAAGCATACTGTTTGGATTATGCCTGATGAATACAATGAAATGATTGAAACTGAATTTGCAAAAGTTAATAAACTTTATATTGCTGATGGACATCATCGAGCAAAAAGTGCAAGCCGTGCTAAAGAAGAAAAGATGAAAGCAAACCCAAATCATAAAGGCGATGAAGAGTATAATTATTTTATTGCTGTTCTATTCCCCGAAGATCAATTAAAGATTCTTCCTTACAATCGTGTTGTGTTAGATTTGAATGGTTTGAGCAAAGCGGATTTTATTAATTCCGTTGCAGATAAGTTTACCATAACTCCAACTACAGAAAAAGAGCCACAAACAAAAAATACTTTCTGTATGTACATTGATAAAGAATGGTTTGTTCTTAAACCAAGAGATTCTGTATTTGCAAGTTTGTCTTTAGAAAAATCTGTTGGAGAAAAACTTGATGTAAGTATTCTTCAAAACTTTTTGCTAAATCCTGTTCTTGGTATCGATGATCCGAGAACAAATAATAGAATAGATTTTATTGGTGGAATACGCGGCACAAAAGAATTAGAAAAATTAGTTGATTCCGGAAAAGCCGCAGTTGCATTTTCATTTTATCCGGTTGGGCTTAATGACTTGATGAATATTTCAGATGCGGGAGAAATAATGCCGCCAAAATCAACCTGGTTTGAACCAAAATTAAGAGATGGATTGTTAACGCATTTAATAAAAGTTTATAAAGAACAATGACGAAGAAAGATAAACTCTTTGAAAGGATAAAGAATAATCCGCGTAATGTGCGCTTTTCTGATCTTAGAAGTTTATTAAAAGAGGAAAACTTTTTCCTTGAAAGAATTACAGGAAGTCATCATATATTTAAAAGAAATGATTACATTTTTGTTATTCCTGTCCATAATGATCGGGTTAAGACTGTTTATGTTAAAAAAGTTATTGAGTTGATTGAAGATTTGAGAAAAATAAAAGGAGAAGAATTATGAAATACCCAGTGGTTATTTATCCCGCAAGTGAAGGTGGATATGTTGCAGAAGTTCCTTCACTTAAAGGTTGTCTTGTACAAGGCGAAACTATTGATTCTTGTTTAACTGAACTTGAAACCGTTATTGAGCTTTGGTTAGAAACCGCAAAAAAAAATAAGTTAAAAATTCCAACTGCAAGTTCAGTCATTAACAGAATAAAAAGTTTATCAGTTAGTTAGAAATTATGAGATGGATTGTTAACACATTTAATTTGAGTGTAACTAAGTAAACTTAGTGTCTAAGGATAAAAAATAATGAAAGAGATTCCTGGTTTTCAAAAATTTATGCTTCCTTTGTTGAAATTTGCATCTGATAAAAAAGAGCACTCAACAAATGAAGCCTTAGAACACATAGCAACAGAGTTTGATTTAACCGAAGAACAGCAAAATGAAATGCTGCCAAGTGGAAATCAAAAAATATTTTCTAACCGAGTCTTTTGGGCAAAATCTTATTTGAAGATGGCAGGTTTAATAGAAAATACAAAACGTGCACACTTTAAAATTACAGAAAGAGGGTTGTCAACACTACAGGAAAATTTGGAAGAGATTAACATCCGATATTTAAAAAAATTTCCCGATTACGTGGAATTATCAGAAAGTTGGAAAAAGGGAGGTTCAACCTCTGAGAAGGAAGAAGAACTACAAACACCGCAAACTCCTGAGGAATTATTAGATAGTTCCTACCAAGATATTCGTAAAACATTGGCTCAAGATATTTTGTCAAAAATAAAACTTTGTAGTCCGTCTTTTTTTGAAAGATTAGTTGTTGAGTTATTGGTTAAAATGGGCTATGGTGGTTCTAGAACTGATGCTGGAAAAGCTATTGGAAGGTCTGGAGATGAGGGAATTGATGGAATTATAAAAGAGGATAAGTTAGGGTTGGATATAATTTATATTCAAGCTAAGCGTTGGGAGAATGTTGTGGGAAGACCTGAAATTCAGAAGTTTGTTGGAGCACTTGCAGGACAGGGGGCTAAAAAAGGAATTTTTATTACGACCGCTAAATTCACAAATGATGCTTTGAATTATATTCCAAGAAATGAAACTAAGATTGTTCTAATCGATGGAGAGCTTTTGGCAAGTCTTTTAATAGATTATAATCTTGGAGTTTCAACTCAGGCCGTTTATGAACTTAAAAAAATTGATTTAGATTATTTTGAAGAAGAATAAAAAGTAAACATTTAATTTAAAACTTAGTGTCTTGGTGACTTAGTGGCGGAAATTTTTTTGCCACAAAGACTCGAAGACACAAAGAATCATATAGAAAAATAATAAAAGGAAAAATTATCATGGAAAAAAGAATTTATAACTTCAGTGCTGGTCCGGCTATTTTACCGGAAGAAGTTTTATTAGAAGCACAAAAAGAATTGTTTACATTACCGGGAGTTGGAATGTCTATCTTAGAAATTTCTCACCGCTCAAAAACTTTTGAGGCAATACTTGCAGATGCAAAAGCAGGAATAAAAAAATTACTTGATGTGCCTGATAATTACGAAATATTATTTTTACAGGGCGGCGCAAGTCTTCAGTTTTCAATGATTCCGTTAAACTTAATGCCTCCTAAAAACAAAGCTGATTACATTTCCACAGGAAGCTGGTCTAAAAAAGCAATTAAAGAAGCAAAACGTGTTGGTGCTGTAAATGTTGCGGCAACAACCGAAGAATCCGCCGCAGGCGGAGAGGGAGATAACAAATATTTTAAACGCATTCCAAAACAAAGCGAGTTAAAACTTGATCCGGATGCTGCATACATTCACTTTACATCAAACAATACAATTTACGGAACGCAATTCCACACAGAGCCGGAAGTTGGAAATGTTCCACTTATTTGCGATGCTTCTTCAGATATTCTTCACAAAAAAATTAATGTAAGTAAGTATGCCTTAATTTATGCGGGCGCTCAAAAAAATATTGGTCCTTCCGGTGTTGTGCTTGTTATAATCAGAAAAGATATGTTGGAAAGATGTCAGGATTCACTGCACACAATGCTTAACTATAAAATACAAGCGGAAAATGATTCGATGTACAACACCCCAAATACATTTGGCATTTACATTATCAAACTTGTTACAAAATATTTGTTAAATCTTGGCGGACTTGATAAGATGTACGAGATCAACAAAGCAAAAGCAAAACTTCTTTACGATGCAATTGATAACAGCGGTGGATTTTACAAAGGCCACGCTGAAAAAGATAGCCGTTCTTTAATGAACATAACATTTAATCTTGGAACTCCGGAACTTGAAAAGAAACTTATTGATGAAGCTGGAAAAGCCGGATTCAGCGGGTTAAAAGGTCATCGTTCTGTTGGCGGATTGCGCGCATCAATCTATAATGCCTTCCCAATAAAAGGAGTTGAAGCGCTTGTAGAATTTATGAGTGATTTTAAAAAGAAAAACAGCTAAATAATTGTCATTGCGAGCGAAGCGAAGCAATCTTTAATAAAACAGATTGCTTCATCACTTCGTTCTTCGCAATGACTTAAAGGGAAAAAATGAAAAAAGTATTTTTAATAATTATCAGCTTATTTGTAATTGTAGCTTGCAGTAAAAAGGATGTAAAGTTTGAAGCATTTAGCGCAGAAGCTTTTGCGTATGATATTGGCGAGGGAATTGCTGAGGTTAATGCAACCGTAAGAGTAAAAGGTTTTACACAAACAGAAAAAGATAATAACTATAATGCTGCAGTAGCTTATGATGTTGATCTTTTAAAACCTGACAGTACAATTAGAAAATCAGTTTTTAAGTTTGTGCAGAAAGCGAATAATAGTGAGCCGATAAGCGATATTGCATTAGAAATTCAGTTCAATTTGGATTCAACTTATCAGGCAGGAACTTATACTCTTGTTTATAAAATCACAGATAAAAATTCTGATAACACTTTGGAATCAAAAGTAAATTTTGATCTAACGTGGGAGTAAGAGCTTAATCTTCATCAAAATATTGGGGCGGAATTAATCTTCTGCCCGAATATCCCTCTTCCATTTCGTGATAATACAAAATATCGGATTCGTCGCTACGCCAGCAAAGATAAACTTCTTCACCATTAATCATTGATGGAAAATCAACCACACCAATTTGAAATTTTGTGTCTTTATAATAACATCCGATTTCTTCAAGCTCTGATAAAAATCCATTTACCTCGCCGGCAAGTTTTTTTATTCTAACATCATCTTCAATTCCATTATTAACCTCTTCAGCAATAAGGCGCATTTCTCGAGTTGTTTGTAAAATATCTCTTACAATATTTTTTACCAAAGGTAATGTTTTGCGTGCATCTGCAGGTGTAAAATATTTTATTTCAGTAGTCATCGTTTTCCTAAAAAATTGATTCGTGACAAAAATACAATTAAAATCATTTAAAAAAAGTTCACTTTAACCAAGTTTGATTTATAGTGATTTTTTTTCAATGAAACAGAATCCTTTTTAATCTCATTGTCTCTAACTTAAAACAAAACGAAAGGACAATATCAATGCCGAAAAATAATTTCTCAATAATCAATAAAACTTTAGCTTATAGTGAGTTTGTGGATGAATTTACCAAGCAAGCAAAGGTGTCAGATATTAATACACTAAACGATTATGATAAGCGTTTTTATGATTATCGCAAACTAAATTTTCAAAGATCTTCTAGAGTTGATAAAACTTTTGAACCAACTGAAGAAACAAAAGAGGTTTTTTCTAAAATATCAAAACCAAATAAATGGATTGTTATTACAGAAAGCTGGTGTGGTGATTCTGCACAAAATCTTCCGGTAATTGCGACCCTTGCAGCACTAAATAGTAATATAGATTTTAAAACCGTTTTGCGCGATTCTAATCTTGATTTTATGGACTTGTATTTAACAAACGGCGGAAGAAGTGTTCCGAAACTAATTGCCTTTGATGAAAATAATAATGAATTATTTCAGTGGGGTCCGCGTCCAGCAGAAGCTCAGAAATTATTTACTGAGTTGAAAAAAAATGGAGTCGAGGTTTCTGAAATCCACAAAGAAATTCAATTGTGGTATGGAAAGAATCGCGGTAAAGAAGTTGAAAAGGAAATTGCTTACTTAGTACAACAATTTATGTTATAATTTTTTTAGATAATTATTCTAAACGTTATTAGCCCATCAATGGAAGATTTAACATCAATTTTCCATTGATGGATATCTACCAAAGATTTTACTATTGCTAAACCTAATCCAACACCGCCCAAACCGCGGTTGCGTGATGATTCGGCTCTAAAGAATCTGTCAAAAAATTTTGTTAAGGTTTCTTCGGGCATAACATCCGAATAATTGGAAAAAGTTAAATATACTTTATCGTTTTTTTCGGTTACACAACTTATCTTAAACTCTGAAGACTCAAGCCCATACTTAATTGCATTATCAATAAGATTGATAATTATTTGTTTAAATAGCTCTGCGTCCGCTGATATTTCCAAAGCATCATTACTGTTAAAATCTAAAATAATTTTTATGTTTTTTTCAGCGGCAATATTAGAAAAACCATTGACCATGCTTTCAATAAACGGTTTTAGTTTAATCGTTTGCTTATTTAATCTAACCAGAGAGTTATCAACTTTAGACAGATAAAATAAATGCTCAACAATATTTATAAGTCTTAATGTTTCCTCATAATTACTTTGCAAAACTTCTTGATACTGTTCCAGAGTTTTTTCTGATTTAAGTGCAAGTTCAATTTCTCCGCGTAAAATTGTTAACGGTGTTTTAAGCTCGTGTGAAGCAGAAATTGAAAACTGATTCATATAATCAATTGAAGTTTTAATTCGCTTAATCATATTATTCATCGTTTTTACAAGCCTGCCGTACTCATCATCATATTCACTTCCTTCAATAATTTTATTAAGACTTTGTGCAGTTATCTCATTTGTTTCATTTGTAATTTTATCTATTCGGGATAAAGATCTGAATGAAATAACCGAACCGCCGATAAGTGAAAGCAGCAAAAAGATTGGCGCAATTAATATGTAACTGTCTGTTAAATTTTCGAGTGTTCGATTAATTGTTTGTATTGGAAAGGCAACAATAATTTTATAATCATTTTTGTTGAAATATGCGGCTCTTATTGTATGCTTAGATAAAGATGAATCGGTAAAAGAGTAAAGTCCTGATTGCATCATTAACATATCCGGATCTTTTATAATGTTATTTTTTAAATTTGCTGTACTAAACAAAGTTTTGTTTTTATATCCGACCTGAATAAAATTGTTATTGGGATTAAACGCAACAACTTCAAATATTAAATCGTAAATAAGATCGTTTGGGGTATTGTAAATCGAATCAGCTTTAAACTCTTTAATGTTGACATTGCTTTCGCTTACAAAATGATATATTATATCAGCTTGTTTGTTTAATGAATAATCAAGCTCTTCATACATATTATGTTTAAGAAATCCGTAAATCAAAATACCGATAACGACTTCTAACAGCAGGAAAATTAAGGAATACCACAGAGTGGTTTTGAATCTGGTAGTTTTAAAATATTTAAATGTTTTGGAGAGCATTTCTATTTGACTGACATTAATAAAGAATTCAGTTCAATTATCTTTAATGGTATATCCAACACCTCTGATCGTATAAAGAATTTGCTTATCAAATCCTTTATCAATTTTATTTCTCAGCTTGTTTATAAAAACGTCAATTACATTTGTATCAGAATCAAAATGGTAATCATAAACGTGTTCGGACAATTTTACTCTTGATATAACATGATTTTTATTTCGCATTAGATATTCAAGTATAGAATATTCTTTGGGAGTTAAAAAAATTTCTGTTTCATCTCTAAATGCTTTGTGAGATTGGATGTCTAGTGTTAAATCAGATGCTTTAATAAACGTACTTTTCTCAGTGCTGTTTCTTCGAAGCAGCGCCCTAACGCGCGCCAACAATTCATCAAAGGCAAATGGTTTTGGCAAATAATCATCGGCTCCCAAATCCAAACCCATAACTTTATCCGCAACGTCGTCTTTAGCGGTTAGCATTAACACAGGGGTTGTTATTTTTTCCTGCCGTATTTCTTTAAGAATAGTAATTCCATCTTTAAAAGGAAGCATAATATCCATAATAATTAAATCGTACTCATCAGAAAAAGCTAACTTACTTCCTTCTTTTCCATCTGCTGCAACATCAACGGAATAGTAATCTTCTTCCAATCCTTTTTTAATAAAGGATGCAACTTTTTTTTCGTCTTCAACAACAAGAATTCTCATAGTTAAAATTAATAAAAAAAAGGAGAGAATTACTCTCTCCTTTTACATTAATCTTTAGAAAAGATATTTAATTTATTTTGTATTTGATCTTTTTTCGGTCTTGTGTGTTATCATATCATTCTTTTTCACTTCATCACCTGTTTTCTTCATATCTTTTCCAAGATCGGTTTTAACTTCGTTTTTTACAGTATTTGTCCTTTCTTTTAATTGATAATTTTTATGATGAATTGTAGTTCCGGCATCTTGTTTCACCTCTTTAGTAGTTTTAGAATCTATTTTTTGAACTGTGGTTTTTACTTTACTGTCTGTTGTTTTTGAATCTTTGCTTTGTGCCATAATTGTTGAGCTGGCTGTAAAAGCTAAGATGAAGATTGCTATTGCAAGTGCCATTGTTCGTGATTTCATTTTTTGTTCCTTTATAATTTATGATTGTTTTGTTGTTTCAAGTTTCTTAAAACTTACAGAGTAAACTTATTTTAGAATTATTAAGATTACATTAAAGAAAGATTAAAAAATATTAATCCTGTTTTTGTATTTTTCTTTTAGCGAATTTGCTATATAATTTACTTTTATAGCGTCGTCATATTTAGTTTCTAATTCTCTTAATCTTATAAAATCTTCTCTGGCACCCACTAAATCACCGGTATCAGCTTTAATTGTAGCACGATTAAATAATGCCGCACTTAGGTTTGGATTAAGTTCTAGCGCCTTGTTAAAATTTTCTAACGCCTCGTGATACTTACCAGCATCTGCGTCACCCGCTCCTTTTAGATTATAATAGAAAGCGAAAATTTCTTCAAAGTTAAGTTCAGTTGGCGGCTGTGGAGATAAGCTTTGATAATAATCCATTTTATACTCCTTAAGATTTAAATTTAGTTTGAATTTTAATGACTACTTGATGCAAACATATTCATTGCCTATTAATATTAGATTAATAAAACATTAAAATTTATTAATGAAGATTGATTATATATCTCTATCGTAAATGAGAATTATTTACCGTTAAATTAGCGAATGAAGAAAAAACTCCCCGCAATTATGAAATAATATTTGATGCTTCACACTTATCAAGTGGAGTTTATCTCTACACAATTAAAGCCGGCAGCTTTGTTCAAACACGTAAAATGCTGTTGATGAAGTGATGCCATCACTTTATCATAAAATCCCAATGGGGTTGTTGATGAAGTGATGGATTTGATTTCGTAGCTCAGTCTGCCACGGCAGATCCTGACCTGAGCATTTCTAACTTTCTTATCTCCAAATCTCGGGACTGGAGTCCCGAGCTACGGATTATAAATTCAGGCACGAGAAAACGTGTCTTTATTATTAAATCTTACCATACATTTTCTTAGTTTAGCACTCAATAATCTCAAAATCTGGAAACTAAAAAGGACAGCAGATGAGCAAACAACAAACATCAAAATCAGGAATCAAATCCTTTCCGCTAAACTACTGGGTAGTGATAATGATGGAGTTTTTTGAGCGAGGCTCCTATTATGGAATGATGAGTATTCTTTCTGTTTATATGACCGACCAGCTTAGTTACACAAAAGAAAGTGTTGGTTTAATTAAAAGTGTTATCCAGCCGATGCTTTATATATTGCCAATTCTTTCCGGCGCGATAGGAGATAGATTTGGCTATAAACGTGTTTTAACTTTTGCATTTATCTTTTTAGGATTTGGATATTTTCTTACAAGTCAAACAACTGAATATGCAATGGTGTTCGGAAGTTTGGTAATTATGGCTGTTGGTGCAGGTGCATTTAAGCCAATGATTTCAGGCACAATCGCACGATCAACAAATGAAAGCAACAGTACGCTTGGATTTGGAATATTTTATTGGTCTATAAATCTTGGTGCGTTTTTATTTCCATTATTACTTGTTCCTTACATCAAAAATAATTTCGGCTGGCAGTATGTTATGATGGCATCTGCAATTGCAACTGCTTCAATGTTGATCCCAACTTTTCTTATTTATAAAGAACCCGAAAAACCTAAAAGCACAAAAACACTAGCTGAAGTTTTAAAAGGTGCGCTAATGGTTTTAACTGATTTTAGATTTATTGGTTTAATAGTTATCTATTCTGGATTTTGGATTCTTTATTTTCAGATGTTCGATTCTGTTTTATGGTATGTTCAAAAGTATGTTGATGCTACTCCGTTAAACAATTTTGTTAATGGATTTCTTGGTGGAATTGGAATTAACATCAATTGGAAATTTGATGTTGAACATGTTACCGTAATAAATGCAGGCACAATAATTTTACTTCAAATAGTTGTATCTAATATTGTAAAACACACAAAAGCTTTACCCACAATGATTGCGGGAATTGCAATGGGCACAATCGGAATGGCAATACTTGCAATCAATACAAACATTTGGGTGTTTATGCTTGGCATTATAATTTTTTCAATAGGTGAAATGACTGCTCATCCAAAGTTTATAAGTTATGTTGGTTTGATTGCCCCCGAAGATAAAAAAGCGCTTTATCTCGGTTACTCATTTTTATATGGTGTGCTTGGTAGTTTTATCGGCGGAATACTTGGTGCAAACCTGTATGTACATTTTGTGGATAAACTAAATCAGCCGGCAACACTCTGGATAATATTTAGTATGATTGGTGTAGCAACAATTATTGGCCTTTTACTTTATAATAAATTTGTAAGTCCTACAAAAAACGCTTAGTAATTTTTATTTTTAATGGGACTTATTATTGAATCACATAATTTTTATTAAAATATTTAATAGAACATTCAAATAAATAGAATGAATCATAATGATTGGAAATGGCAGCCCGGCAAAGTTGATTTAAAGAACCGTTACTTTGAATTAAAATTTGGAGTTGTTCCAGCACCAGTTGCACGAATTGGTATTGATGAAAATAAATCATTTATTGTTGAGTTTTTGCTTAACGTAAAAGAGTTAGATAAACGACAGGAAATGTTTTCAGAAATAATATGGGAAATTGAGCTTTACTTAATAAACAATAATAACGCTGATCCTGTTGAGTATATGATTAATCATACAAAGAAATGTGCAAATATGTATTCAAGAATTCATTGGAGATATTTTCCGAAAGGCTCTAAGCGGGCAATTATACTTAGCAAGGAAAGAACATTTGTAAAATCTGTTATGACAATAAAAGATTATTTTACTAAGCTGCTGCAGGATATTTAGAAAATAATTTTTATAACTGATTATATTTTCTCATCAACGTCATTAAAATCTTTTACATTAAACTCGTCTTTAAATCTATTCATCAACAGCATAAATCCGATGCCTGCACAAGCGCCTATTATTAACATAGAATTGCCAATCGATAATTGATCGTATAAAAAATTAAGATTAAAATAATAGCTGAACCTAAAGTAAACCATTCTGCCTGTATGCGAAATTAAGTTTCCAATGCCTGCGCCAAAATATGCGAACAATAAAATTTTTGCAATTTTATACACAACAATAAACTGGTTATAAGTTTTTGCAACTTCTTTAATAAGTCCGTAAACAGAAAATATTCAAATCACCATCCAGAAAAATTCGCTGTTAGAAATAAAATCAGGGATAACAAAAATTGCAAACAGAATTATTATCGCTCTTGAAACTATCGTGAGGTACAATTGCGGATAATCCAAAAACCTAAGTTTATCAACAAGCGCATCGTTCATGCTTTGTGTGAGGCTGACTTTGTTCACAATCTCAGCTTTAGCAAAGCCGCAGCTTGGGCAATCTTTTAAATCACTATCGGATTTTTCTCCGCAAATTTGGCAAACTGTTGGGTACATAATAATTCAATAATAAAAAATTATAATATTGCTATTAGATTGTCATTGCGAATCCCACTTCAGTGGGTGAAGCAATCTGATAACAGTCATCCTTATAAATTTGAGATTGCTTCGCTTGAGGACTCACTCGCAAAGACAATATAATTATTTAAGAAACATTCCTCACTAAATATCTTTTAATTTTCTGAGTTGTTGTTTTTTCAAATTCACTCTCTCTTAAATGAAACTTCCTAATTTGTTTGAATGCAGATAGTTCCTTGTTGGTTTCTTTAACCGCTTCTGCAATTATCTCGTTAATAAGTTCCGGGGTAATCTTAACTTTATTTTTTTCTGCGCCGCGAAGATCATCAAGCTGGTAACCTGTGGCTTTATCATCCTGATATTTATTTTGTAGAATTGTTTTAACATTATCACTAATTTGATTTGAAGTCCCGTGACAACTTAAGCATGGAGCTTGAGTTAAGATTGGTTTCATATATCTCACATTATAAACTCCATCTTCCTCAATCAATTCAAAAAAATCTGTTGTGTCAGTCAATTTTCCTTGAGAGTTTAATAACTCAAAAGATTTAAGTACTTCAGTTTCAAATCCATCGGGCATATTGTTTGGATTCCTATTCATAAACGAAACACGTTTTATATAAATACCTTTACTTAAACCATAGTTTACAGTTAAAAGCTGCGCCGTATCAGAACAAACCGAAACTGCGGCAGCCACGCCGTTTGTTTGCATTTCCTTTACAAGAATCTCTTTAAGAGATCCCATAAACTCTTTTGCGTCTTGTCTTAATCCTGATTTTATATTATCGGTAAGCTGTGGTTTTGATTTATCTGTACATCCAATACAAACAAAAAAACTGATTAGTAAAACTGATAGTGAAGTGATTATTTTCATAGCGTTCACTCCTAAGTAAAAAAATATCAAATCCCGATATTAATTTAATAATAAATATCCAAGGTTAGCCAAATAATATTTAAGTTTGAACACAAAATTTGATTGAATGTTTTGAACACAAATCGCGAACTAACTCAAAAATCAATATTAGCATTCTGGATTCCATTAGCTGTAACATGGTTAATGATGTCTATCGAAGGACCATATCTTTCAGCATTAATTGCAAGATTAGCAGAACCAAAATTTAATCTTGCTGCTTACGGAATTGCTTTTTCTCTGGCATTGATTATTGAAGCGCCCGTAATTATGATGATGAGCGCATCGATAGCATTAGTAAAGGATTATCAATCATTTAAGCAGTTAAGAAAATTTAATTACATACTTAGCCTTTCAATTACTGCAGCTATGGTAATTTTTATTTTGCCACCCATTTTTTATTTCATTACTGAAGATTTAATTGGTTTGCCGAGAGAGGTTTCATACTTAACGCATCTTGCTGTTATGATTTTAATTCCCTGGCCGGGTGCAATTGGTTATAGAAGATTTTATCAGGGAATTTTAATAAGAAACAATTTAACCCGTTTAGTTGCATACGGAACTATTATTAGATTAGTTTCAATGTCAATCACTGCGTTTGCATTATATAAATTTACAAGTGTTCCAGGTGTAGTTGTTGGTGCATGCGCGCTTTCTACCGCAGTAATTTGTGAAGCGATTGCAAGCAAGCTAATGGTTAAAAAATTTCTTGTTAGATTAAAGAATCAAATCAGTGATTCTGATAATAATTTAAGTATGAAAGAAATAATAAAATTTTATTATCCTCTCGCACTAACATCATTACTTACTCTTGGCATACAACCCTTTGTTACTTTTTTTATTGGACAAAGCAGGATGCCGCTTGAATCTTTTGCGGTAATGCCTGTAGTAACTTCCTTCGTTTTTATTTTTAGAGGATTGGGATTATCGTTTCAAGAAGTTGTGGTTGCTTTAATCGGAGATGATATGTCGGGTTTTAATCAACTGAAAAGATTTGCTGTTAAACTTGCAATGTTTGTTGCAGGAACATTAATGCTGATTGCGTTCACTCCGCTCGCAGAAATTTGGTTTAAAGATGTTTCCGGTTTATCAGAATCACTAACTGATTTTGCAAAACTGCCACTAATGATAATGTCATTCTTTCCTGCATTAACTGTGCTTATAAGTTTTCAGCGTGCTGTCTTAGTAAAAGCAAATGAAACAAAACAAATAACGTACGGAACTGCGATTGAGTTTGTGGGAATTATTATTGTGGTTGCGGTTTGTATTAAATTCTTTTCGCTTATTGGTGCAGTTGCCGCAACAATAGCTTTTGTTATTGGAAGAATGGCGGCTTGCGGTTATTTGCTGCCTCCTACAATTTCTTCTTTAAATAAAAGTTGATCTACCAGTTTAAAAATTTCATCAAAAGGTTTTTTATCTCTTTGGGGTAAAATAATGTTTGAATGAACTTTCTCTAAAATTATTGTGTTGATATTAAGGTATTTAAAGGAAATATTCATCCATCAGAATATGATTTAGTTTCATTTGTAAATATAAATAGTATAGGATTGGAAAATGATTAAGATAGCAGCGATTTTATTAATTTTAATTGCGGGTATTTTTATATGGAATTTCACGGACAACGAAAGATCAAACACAATTGCTAAAGAAAAATTTATTTCAGATCCTGATTCAACAAAATCCAATGGAGAGAATATGAATGATAAAATTATCAAGACAGATGAAGAATGGAAAAAAGAATTAACGCCTGAACAATATAATATACTGCGCGAAAAAGGAACTGAGCGAGCCTTTACCGGCAAATATTGGGATAGTCATGAGCTTGGAACTTACATTTGCGCAGCCTGTGGTACTGAATTATTTGAATCCAACACAAAGTTTGAATCCGGCTGCGGCTGGCCCAGCTATTTTGAACCTATCGATAGCAGCAGAATCATTTACAAAGATGATAATAACTTTGGAATGAAAAGAACAGAAGTTATGTGTGCAAAATGCGGCGGTCATTTAGGACATGTGTTTGATGATGGGCCGCCACCAACCGGATTGCGTTATTGCATTAACTCCGGTTCAATGAAATTTATACCAAAGGAAAAGTAACCTTCTTATAAAAATTTCCTATCTACAAATTAAATATCTTAAAAATATTGAGGTTACTTGTGAGCAATCTAAATTCAAATGTGGAGCCCACAACCACACAAAAATCAAGCTGGAAATTTCCACAAGCATTCTGGACTGCAAACATAGTCGAGCTATTTGAACGCGCCGCTTATTATGCAGTGTTTATTTCAATTACACTTTATCTTTCCCGCATAGTTGGATTTGATGATATTGAAGCTGCATGGATTGGTGGACTTTTTTCTGCCGGGCTTTATTTTCTGCCACCATTTACAGGCGCTTTTGCAGATAAGATAGGATTTAGAAATGCGGTAATACTTGCTTTTGCTCTTTTATCTATAGGATATTTTGCGCTTGGTGCAATGCCTTTTAAATCAGTTGTTCTACCATCTTTAGTTGTAATAATGTTTGGCGGATCTTTTATAAAATCTATTATTACAGGAACCGTTGCTAAGACTACTACTCCAGAAACCAGAGCAAGAGGTTATTCTATTTTTTACGGCATTGTTAATATTGGAGCATTTTTAGGAAAAACATTTGCGTATCCTTTAAGAATTGAATGGGGTCTAACTTCAATTAATTTCTTCTCTGCTTTAATGAGTTTTATTGCTTTAGTAGTTGTTTTTCTTTTTTATAAAAATATTAATACCGATGGAGAAGGAAAAACATTACAGGAAGTATGGACAGGATTTTTAAAAGTAGTAACCAATATGAGATTATTACTTTTAATTTTAATTGTAACAGGATTTTGGATTATCCAACAACAGCTTTATGCAACAATGCCAAAATATGTTTTAAGAACTGTTGGTGAACATGCCTCTCCGGAATGGATTGCGAATGTTAACCCCTTTGTTGTGATGACAATGGTTATGATGATTACTCACTTAATGCGTAAAGTAAAAGCTGTTTCTTCAATGGCAGTTGGTATGTTTTTGATGCCTATTTCTGCGCTTCTAATGGCTTCAAGTAATTTACTTGAATCTGTTACAGGTCAGTCTGTTTCGATATTTGGATTGTTCACCGCTCACCCAATTACTGTTATGCTGATCTTAGGAATTGTTGTGCAAGGATTAGCTGAGTGTTTTATTTCTCCGCGTTACTTAGAATATTTTTCTCTGCAAGCGCCCAAAGGAGAAGAAGGTTTGTATCTTGGATTCAGTCACTTACATTCATTCTTATCTTCAATATTAGGATTTGGGATTTCCGGTTACTTACTAACTGCTTACGTTCCAGATCCTTTAACACTAACAGCAGAGCAACTTGTTACAGCTTATGATAAAGCGTATATGGTTTGGTATTATTTTGCCGGAATAGGATTAACATCTGGAATTGCATTATTATTTTACAGATGGTACTATCAGAGAAAAGATTTAAGAACTGCCGTAATTTAACTTCTAATATTTATCATCATTGCGAACGAAGTGAAGCAATCATAAAAAGTTCCACTTCGCTCGTAATGACTAAACCAAAAATTGCGGCTAAATTTTATTTTATATGGTTTAGATAGCCTCTTTTAATATATTTCCCTTCCCTTAGGGATGGGCTTGACTTAATTTTTTTCTTCTTTTAATTCTACGGCTCTACCACCGAGATATTTAAAAAAGAATTGTTCCATTGCACCGTAAAAATCAAATCTGTTTTCTTCGTTTCTAAATCCGTGCCCTTCGTTATCTTTAACCATATAAGGAACATCAATTCCTTTTTTCTTAAGTGCTTCCACCATTTGATCAGACTCATTTTTATTTACTCTTGGATCGTTTAATCCTTGGGCAACCAATAATGGGGCTTTAATATTATCAACATGAAAAACAGGTGAAGCATCATATAGTAATACTGAATCTTTAACCGGATTACCAACCATCTCATACAACATTTCTTTAAATGGCTCCCAATAAGGTGGGATAGAATTTTGGAATGTGAAAATATTTGAAACGCCAACGTAATCAACACCACAAGCATAAAGCTCTGGTGAAAATGTTAAGCCAGCTAAAGTTGCATAACCACCATAAGAGCCGCCGTAAATAGCAACACGCTTAGGATCAGCAATACCTTCAGCAATTAACCATTTTACGCCGTCTGAAATATCATCCTGCATTGTTCTGCCCCACTGTTTAAAACTCTTTTCCCAAAATTCTCTTCCATATCCTGTTGAGCCCCGGAAGTTCATTTGAAGAACTGCATAACCTCTGTTTGCAAGAAACTGTACTTCAGGATTAAAACCCCACGAATCTCTTGCCCAAGGTCCACCGTGCGGATTAACAACCACAGGCAGATTTTTTGGATCAACACCTTTGGGTAATGTTAGGTAACCGTGTATTGTTAAGCCATCTCGTGATTTATATGTAATCGGTTTTTGGTCGGAAAGATCATTTTCATTTAACCATGGACTAACATCAGTAAGTTTTTTTAAGTCTTTAGAATTAACATTATAAAAATAATACGCACCGAGTGATTTATCGCTGTAAGTTCTTACCAAAAGTTTATCTTCATTTTTGTTCATTCCGGTTATAGCAAGTTCTTTACCCGGCAATTTGGCAGCTAAATCATTGTAGATGTTTTTAGTTTCATCATCAAAGAAATGATATTCCTGTTTCCAACCGGTGTAATTTGCAAACTCTATTACTTTCCTTTTGCGGGAATAATTTAATCCATTAACATCATAATCTGGATTTTCATAAAGCATTTTTACTTCTTTTTTATTAGCAATATCATACTCTACAATTGCTGCTTTATCTCTATCGATGTTAGAAGACACGTAAAGATTTTTATTGTCAAAAGTAAAAAACAGCGGGGCAAATGTTTCTTTAAATGTTGTTGTTAATAGCGGGCTAAACTCCTGTTCTTCATTATCACGATAAAGAACTGTTGAATTGACCCCATCAGTTGTGATTGCTATTCTAAGCTTACCATCGTGATCTGTTTGCCAGCCTGTAATGTTACCGGGGTTTTGTGCTACTGTTTTCATATCGCCAGTGTTCACATTTATTCTGTAAACATCAAAAACCTGTGGATTTTCTTTGTTCATTTGAATCAGCATTTCAGTTGGATTATCAATAAGATCATCCACCATACCAGCCCTAACTTTATCAAAGGGTGTTAAATCTTTTTCATTTTTACCGTCTTTATCAACACCAAATAATCTAAAGTTCTCATCGCCTTTAGAATCCTGTATATAAATTATTCTATTGTTACCTTTCCAGAAATATCCTGCAATATCTCGCTCGGTGGCAAATGTAACCTGAGTTGTTTTGTCTTCACCAATTTTTTGGATGAACACATTCATTCTTGAATTTACAGGCTGCATAAAAGAAAGATAATCTCCATCCGGCGAAATTTGGTAACTTCTTTTTTCTACGTTTCTAAAAAAGTCTTTCATCGGGATAAGTGGCACTTCGCTTTGTTGCGCAAAGTTGTTTGCTGTAAATAGCATTAGCATTCCTATAATTGTTAGTTTAAGCATATTGTCTCCAAATGGAAAAGTTAAATAAATATTCGTTTAATGATAAAAACTTAGGTATAAAAATCCAACAACAGAATATAGAAAACTTAAAATTATACATAAACGATTTATAGTGGTGATAAAATATTTTAGATGAAGTTAATAGAATAGAAATTGCAATATGGCAAATGTTAAAGCAAAAAAAATCCGTACCGAAAAAATCAGTACGGATTAAATAAAGAAAAGAACTATTTTTTAGAAACCTAGAGAAAGTGCAAAAACATGGTTTCCATTAAAATATTGTGCATATCGGTAAGCGTAATCAACTCTTAACATTACGCCATTAAGGTCAACATTAACACCAGCACCAGCAGTTAAGCCATACAAGTACTTATCACTGTCTAAGTTTGGTGAAAACTGATAACCCAATCTTGCAAAGAATTGATTATTAAAGCCGTACTCAGCACCTAATTTGTATTCATCTTCAGAAAAGTTATTATTCTGAAAAACACCAGCAAACTGAAGTGCATTATCTTCATCAAACATAGCTTTATATCCAAGACCTAGCTCAAATGAAGATGGCAAATCAAATTTTGCTGCATCAATAGTTGTATATTGAGGCGAACGATGCTGATCAGCAACATCTGATAAAACTAACATTCCGGAACCTCCGTATTGCATTTGAGGACCTATATTTTTCATTGCAATACCGATGCTTAATCCGTTTATGTCTGCAAGTGTGTTGTATAAAACGCCAACATTAAAACCTAACCCTGTAGTACTTACGTCTCCAAGAGTTTCAGTAATAAGGTTAGCTGTTAAACCAACTGATATTCTTTCTGTTAGTTGACGTGAATATGTTAATCCTGCTGTTAACATTTGTGGAGAAAATTTAGCTCCACTCAATCCATCAGGATCTGAAGTTGTTGTAACTAAAATCTCACCTATTGAAAGGCTTTTAAGACTTAGCGAAACAGTTCCAAATCCTTCAAAATTTGTTGCAACAGCACCATACTCAACACCGATATCTGCAATATAAGACATGTGAGAAAACATTACACTTGTAGAACCCTTCAAGCCGGCTAAGCCAGCAGGATTCCAGAATATTGACTCAATACCATTTGATACTGCAAGATTAGCTTCGCCCATGGCTATACCGCGTGGACCGACAGGAATGAGCAATTGTGCGGCTCCTCCTGTACCTGTTCTGTTACCACCTCCGGCATATACATCAAGTGTAAGCAGGAGGGCAAGAACTATTATTAATAATCTAAATATACTTTTCATTTTTACTCCTATACTTTTAAACTTGATTTCATTAGAATCTATCAAGAATTTGTTGTTCCTGAATTATTGCTATTTTAAGGATTTTTGTCTCACCGAGTTCCGGCAAATCAATGTATGCGATATATAAACCGCTGGCTACTGGTAAGCCTGAATCGTTTGCCAGATCCCATCTTTGGAATTGATCAACATCATCCTTTTCAATTGTTTTTACATGAACACCTGCAAGATTGAAGATTCTAATTGTTGCTTTTGTTGGTAAATGACTGAAGATAACAAATTTGTTGTATTTGTTAAGTTCTTCTGTGTTTACACCATAGTAAGGATTTGGGAAAACATTAATTTTATCTACTTGTGTTTTAGCAAGTTCATTTGAGAAAGAAGAACCTTTTGTATTAAATGTGTATGTATCTGTGCCAATCTGAATTGGGTTGTCATAAGAAACAGTTACTACATCATTAAGCGTATAGTTTGTTCCGTAAAATACCAGCACCCATGTTGCAGTTGAAGGATCAATCTTTGGTGCTGTAGCATCATATGGTGAATTATCTATAACTGCATACATTCTATTCTTCGGATTCCAAGAGAAGAATGGTTCTGAAGTTGGGGTTTGTAAGCGATCTCTAAACAATAAGTTAACCTGTTGTTTGGTATCTATATTCCAAACTTCAAAAGGTATTCTAACCAAGAAAGGAGCCGCTACGCCTGGATTAGGATTAAGAGGGTGTGTAGCTAATCCTGCCGCACCGGAGGCAGTTGAGAATATTGTGGCCAATGAGCCTGTTCCATCTTTGATAGTTATAAGCGTTTGCCCACCAACTACTGTTGTATCCCAAACTCCGGTAAATCGTAACTCATAATCCTGTTGTAGTTCATCAATGCTATAAGTTCCAAACCCAAAGTTATCAGCAGCATAACTACTAATAGTACCACCAAATATGGTATAGTTTTGTATATCCAAATTTGTAGTTGTACTGTTTGATGATAATGTAGTTGGACTCTCTTTTGGACTTAGCTTAAGTCTACTCTTAGTAAAGTTTAGTGGAGCTTCATAAACTATACTTGTTCCAATTTGAAATCCATCAACTATTGGATCTGCCGTTGAGGTTGGGTTTAATTGGGCGTCTGTAAGATCATCACGTCTTGGGAATATATCTACTCCACCTATAACGCTTTGATTTTCAAGTAATGTAACTCCTGTATTTACATCTTTCAGGTTCCAATATTTTGCAAGTCTTGATGCATTACCAAGCGCACTGACGGTTGTTGTTCCGCTAGCATCAATAGGTCCACCGCCATACCCATCATCAAATACTGTCCAATCAACTGATAAAGGTAAGTTTGCCTGAACATTAACACTCCACTCTTCACCTCCAGCAAATGCTCCGTTTCCGGTATATGGGTGAGATGTATCTCCAAGTATAACTGTGTTTCCAATAATAACTGGACTAATTGAACCGTTGCCAGCTTCAAAACTAGGAACACTAAGAATTGTCACTCCAGCAGGGAATGTTAGTAAGACACCATCAGCATAATCAAAATCAACTGAAACTAAATCTAACGAAAACTTTAGTTCAAGCACACCTGCTTGTGGTCCATATACGCCAGCTAGATCAATTGATGTGCCGTCTAAAGTATCAGGTCCAAGTTTACGATTTACAACAGCAGCAGCTACCCAATCACCACTAGGATCTCTAATTTCTTGACGTTGTGTAAAGAAAACTTCGTAATCGTGACCGGTTGTTGCGGCTGGATCAACAATATTAACAGTCGGACCGCCATCAGCTGTCCCTTGATGAGTAATCGTAACCGAGCCACCAGATTCATCGCCATAAGTTATACCTGGGTTAGTGGTTTGAGGTACAACAGTAATAATTGCAATTGGGTTTTCCAAATTATTAGGAACAGCACTTAGATCTGGATTATAGCTATAAGCAGTAACAGCAAAGTAGTACTTAATTCCATTGACTAATGGAACTCCGCCTTTTACTAAGTCATTTGTTATAGAAATAAATCTTTTTATTCCTGTATCGTTTCCAAACTGAACAGGGTATTTTATAACTGCTCCAGTTTTAACATCAAAAACTAAATCAGAAATTTTACCTACCTGGTCAATAATATCATAAGTAGCAACTCTATAACCTTCTGAAACCTGAGCTGAGGCAGAAGGTAATTGATAAATATTATATCCCTGGAATGAGTGTCCTTTTTTCATAAAGGTTTCAGTAGCTTCAGCTTTTGCGGTATTCTTTGACCAATCAAGTATTATTTCTCTATCCAACGGAGTTACTGTAACTTCCGGTGCTGGTGGAGCAGTTGGAAGATCAAAGAAGTTATTATAGGCTACTTGTGCCTGGGCATCATAAAATTTTAGAAGTCCAATTGCTGAAAGTCTATCAACACCTGGTATTGCACCAGCTACAATTTCAGCAACTACAACTTCTTGTGTATCACCAGGCGCCATTGTAAATGGACCAGAAGCACTTCCCTGACGTCTATCACCAGCAGGCAACTGAACACCATCTAACCAACCAGTACGTGCTTGAGGGTCACCATTTAAAGCATAAGTTGTTTGTAATCCGGTTTTCAGATCAGTAAATGGAGCACCTGAAATACCAAATTTTCCCTGGAAAAAATTATAAAACTGGCGAGAACCATCAATATTATTCTGTGGAGGATCACCAATATTGGCATCACCATTAGCAAAATAATAAGCGGCTGTCATTGGTAAATTAATCTTACCAGGTCCTACGCGTTGATTATTAAAAATACCATAATCAGCAGCATCATCAATACCATTTTTATTTAAGTCTTCTCCGGCAACTCCATTTAAAATTGGTCCTTGAAAAAAGTCAAAGCCAACTGCTGGTGGAGGTAACGGATTATAGGTATTATCTGTAGCGCTTGCGTTATAACAGAATTGCAAACTTAAAGTTGTATCAACACCAACATAGTCATCACCTGCATCACCAAGATCAATGTCTGACCACATTGAAAAATACATGTCATCAAACGAAATTGGGTTTGCTGTTCTATTGGTTATGTTGATTAATTTATATTTTCTGAAGTACATACTGCCAAGAGCACCAGCCTGATTATAAGCCCAGATGGTTACCTGACATTCTATTCCCAAAGGATTTGCTCCATATAAAAACGTAGTTTTTCCTGAATTTAAATCGTTTGTAATAAACCAGATAGTTTGATCAGCATCCTTAACACCTGGAATATCTACAAGCGGATCATAGATACCGTTTGAATCAACATCATTAAATGGCGCACCCAGTGTAGCTGGCCATCCAGTCCAATCCGCTTCGTACTGGGCTCTAACTTCAGATTGAGATAATCCATCCAATGCAGCTTCTGTTGAAAGGTCAATATTTGGATCAGCACCCGGAAAAACATCGCGTCTTACCCTATAGGCTCCATATATATCCAGGTTTGGATCATCAGCAGTTCCGTCCGACTTTACTTGACCCGGCTGTAAACCAGTTCTGTATGCAGTTCCACCAACCCTGGGGTCGGGGTCTCCTGTAACTCTGGCACCCCAAAGCAGACCAGAGGTAAATGCAGCTGTTTTACCACTACCTTTTGGGTAAACCAATCCCGAATTACCTTGTGAAGATATATCAGAAATACCGTTGTTATAAAAGTAAGTTGATATATTATTAATGTTTAAGCTTGTTAACGCAACCTGGAGGTTAGTTTTGCTTAAAACATTATTGTTTTTTTCTTTCTTATCCCCCTCTGCCCTTAAACCGGGGACGAGGAAGAAAATACTTATCACAAAGACAAGTATGTATTTTATTGTTTTATAACTCATATTTTGAAACTCCTATTTTTTTATACTATCAATTTTAGTATTCTAATTGAAATCCAAATCGAATTTGGCGTGGAGGACCGTATAAAACGCCAACAGCGGGTGGTACAACAGCAGATTGATACGCTTGATAATAATCTACATTTATAGCTCTGTACATAGCTTCATACTCTTCTCTTTGATATGTCTTTAATGTTCCCCCTAATCCTGGGTCGGTCAAATAGCCGTCGTCAGAAGCAGCTCCCGTTCTAAGGAAAACATTGGTGATGTTTGTTGCATCCAGAACGTTGACAATGAAGAAATAAACATTAGCACGCAATTTATCAGTAATCATAAAAGATTTATCGATCTTTAAATCAAGCTGGCTAACCCATGGAGTACTTGATGAGTTCAGAGCTTCGATTGGTGACCTAAATCTGTTATCACCTTCTAATGATCCTGCGTTGTCTCCCTTTCCTTGACCAAGTGTGAACGGATGTCCACTATCAAAAGTAAAGAGTGCAGATAGCCCTAAATCACTAAGAATAGAAGATTCATTATCAGCAGCAAATCTATAATCTAAGTTTACATTTCCAGTAATTGATTTGTTGAAATCTAATGGAGCAACGTAATTAGGTCTAAATATTGTAACACCATCTAAAGGTGCGCCAACAATACCGGCTTTTGAATTTGGGTTGGATCCTGTACCCTGAGCATCCTGGAATGAAACAGAAGCATTG
>JBDTRQ010000064.1:0-3761 GCA_039931535.1 Ignavibacteriota bacterium | reverse complement strand
TCAATAAAAAATTATCGCACTGGATTGGACAAAGCAGCACAAATTGTACTGAATCATCTTAGTAAATAGCCTTTTATACCTTCAGCTTTTTTTAGTAAATTCACACAAAAATTATAATCTATTCTAAGAAATTACAGGATCATTTGAATGAAGGAATATCTCGATCTGGTTAAACTTGTTATCGATGAAGGAACACATAAAAAATCCCGAACTGGTATAGATACAATCTCTTACTTTGCAGCTTTTTATAAAGTTGATTTACAAAAAGGATTTCCACTTCTAACCACAAAAAAAATTGAATGGAAATCGCTTCTGCGTGAAGTGCTTTGGTATTTATCAGGAGAAAATCATATTAGAAATTTAAAACAGCATACAAAAATCTGGGATGCCTGGGCTGATGAAAATGGTCGTTTGCAAACTGTGTACGGAAGATTTTGGAGAAGATTTCCTGTTCCGGAATCTAACGCTGTTTTGGATGGTGAAATTTATGTAAATGAAAATAATCCTTTTGTACATCGTGAAGAAAATGGTTCGCTAACCTTCGATCAGGTTGGCTGGGTGATAAATGAAATTAAAACAAATCCAAACTCAAGAAGATTAGTAATTTCCGCGTGGCACCCTGCAAATGCAACCGTCAGCAAACTGCCGCCATGTCATTACACTTTTACTTTTAATGTTAACGATGGAAAATTAAATTGTCATCTTACTCAGCGTTCCGGCGATATTGCATTGGGAATTCCATTTAATCTTGCTGCTTACTCAATGTTGATTCAAATAATTGCACAGGAAACAAATTTGCAGCTTGGCGTTTTTGCGCACACAATTGTTGATGCTCATATTTATCATGCGGAAAAAGGTTCAGAGATGGAAAAGTTTGATCATCTTGAAGGATTGAAACAACAGTTGTTACGCAAACCATTAGCATTACCAAAATTAAACATCGCAAAAAAACCGATTGATGAGTTAACGTTTGAAGATTTTGAATTGATTGATTACAAATTTCATGATAAAATAAAATTTGAGGTCGCGGTTTGATAATCAGCATTATTGTTGCGATTGCAAAAAATGGTGTGATAGGAAAAGCAAAGGGAGAGATGTCGTGGCATGTCAAAGAAGAGTTCCAGCATTTTAAGAATACTACTTTTGGTTTCCCGATTATTATGGGAAGAAAAACATTTGAGACTCTTGACAAGCCGTTAAAAGGCAGATTAAACATTGTTGTTAGCAAAAATAAAACTTACAAAACTGCTTTTGAAGATGTTGTGATAAAGCAATCGATTGATGAAGCTGTTGATTATTGTAAATTGATTAATCTGGAAAAAGCTTTTATTATCGGCGGTGGTGAAATTTACAGGCAGGCTATTTCTTTTGTTGATGAAATGATAGTTACATTTATGAAATTTGAAGCGGAAGGCGAAGTTAAATTTCCTGAAATAAATAATGATGATTGGACCATTGAAAAAATTAGAGATCACGAATTATTTGAAATCTTTAGATACGTAAGAAAGAATTAATGGCATCACGAATAAAAATATTATCCGATAATCTTGCAAGTAAAATTGCCGCGGGTGAAGTTGTACAAAGACCGGAATCAGTTGTAAAAGAATTGTTAGAAAATTCTATTGATGCAATCGCAACATCGATTGAATTGATAGTTAAGCAGGCAGGCAAATCATTAATTCAGGTTTGCGATGATGGAACCGGAATGACTGAAGAAGAAGCTATACTTTGCATTCACAAACATGCAACAAGTAAAATTTCTTCAATGGAAGATCTTGAATCGATTAAAACTCTTGGCTTCCGTGGTGAAGCATTAAGTTCTATCGCTTCTGTTTGCCAGCTTGAAATAAGGACTGAAACACGTGACAGCGAAATTGGTTCTTTACTTAAAGTTGAAAGTGAAAATGAAATCACAACTGAAAAAATTTCTACTTCAAAAGGAACTTGTATTGCTGTAAAAAATATTTTTTATAACATCCCCGCAAGAAGAAAATTTCTTAAATCAGATACAACTGAATTAAAACACATTATTGATACATTTAATCGAATTGCTTTAGCACATCCTGAAATATCTTTTAAGTTTTTTAATTCCGATAATTTAATTTTTGATTATACAAGTGGAACGCTCGAAGAACGAATAGAACAGATTTTTGCCGATAATATGATGGATGCGTTAATTCCTGTTACTCAGGAAACTGATTATCTTACCTTGAAAGGATACATTGGCAAGCCATCCATATTTAAAAAAAGCAAAGGCGAGCAGTATTTATTTCTTAACAAACGATTTGTTATGAATAAAAATATTAATCACGCGGTGTTTACTGCGTTTGAAAATATTTTGGAAAAAGGTGATTATCCATTTTTTATTTTGTTCTTAACATTAGATCCCAAAAAGGTTGATGTGAACATTCATCCATCAAAGCTTGAAGTTAAATTTGATGATGAAAAAGATATTTACAATTTTGTTTTATCAGTTGTTCGTAAAAGTATTGGCAGTCATGATTTAGTACCAACAATGTCCTTTGATAGCCCTAATCAACAAGGTGAAAAATTAACTTTTAATGCTTTTACTTCTGTAAAGCAAAATGATTTTTCGGATCGACCGGATTTTAGAAATCGCGAACAGCGTGAACGTACCACCGTTTCAGATGAAGATATTGATTTGGTTTTTAGTTCGCTTACAAAAAATATACGTCAGAGTTCAGGTTCAAGCTCAAGTTTAAGCATGCCAGAAGGTGAACTAGGTTCAAATGCAAGCTATGAAACAAAGGATAAAAAGTTTGATAAACAAATCGAACACTCTGCATCCACCGAGATTGAAACATCCTTTTTAATTCAACTTCATAACAAATATATTTTATCGCAAATAAAAAGCGGACTGATGATAATTGATCAGCATGTTGCTCACGAAAGAATACTTTATGAAAAAGTGCTTTCACGTCTTGATGCAAATATGCCTTTTATTCAGCAGTTACTTTTTCCGATTAAGATACAATTTGATCTTGCGAGTTATGGCATTTTAAAAGAACTTGATTCAATGATTGTCAAACTTGGATTTAAATTAAAATATCTTCCTAAAAATTATGTTATGATTGAAGGTGTTCCGGAAGATATTAAAAATGGTTATGAAGAAAAGCTTCTGCGAGAATTCATATCAGAATATGTAAACAATCAAACTGAAAAAAGATTGGAAGAAAAAGATAACATTGCAAAATCATACTCGTGTAAAGCGGCCATTAAAGCGGGTGATAAGCTTTCTGAAAAAGAAATGCGTCTGTTGATCGATCAACTTTTTGCAACATCAATGCCGTATGTTTGTCCGCACGGCAGACCAATTGTAATCAAAATATCTTTGGAAGAGTTTGATAGAAGATTTGGAAGAATATAAATTTTAATGAAATTAATTTATTTAAGTAATTAAAGGAAGCCTATGTTTGATTTACAATATCTAAAGCAAAGAAAAATCTATGATGAAAAAGCTAAATCTGCTAAAACTAATGGAATGAGATTTACAACCGTTAGCGGGCAGGATATAAATACTTTTTACGGACCAGATGATATTGAAAATATTAATTATTTAAGTGAGGTTGGTTTTCCCGGTGAGTATCCTTACACCCGCGGAATTCACTCTAATGGTTATCGTGGTAAATTATGGACAATGCGCCAGTTTGCTGGGTTTGGATCGCCTGAAGACACTAATGAAAGATTTCACTATTTATTAAATCATGGTCAAACAGGTTTGTCTGTTGCATTTGATCTTC
>JBDTRQ010000063.1:0-7208 GCA_039931535.1 Ignavibacteriota bacterium | reverse complement strand
ACTTCTTTATAAGTAAAAAATGATCTATCGATTCCCCTTTTGAAATAGATGATAATTCTGATTGGTTTAACATTTTAAATTCTTGTATCTAAATTTTTTAATAGTGTCTAATATTTTTAATCTAAAACTTTTTTAAGATTTTCAATTTGCCAATCCGGTATATTAGCTGGTCGTCCGCCATCAAACAAACATTTAACAATGGATTTTTGTTCTAACGAGTAACGTCTTTCGATTTCGTTAGCATAAATAAAAATGTAACCTCTAATAATCGGAACACCAATTTCTTTTTTTCTATCGCTCCATTTTCTTACAACCGTAATTGAGGGCAAATATGATTGAACTCCAAGAGCTTTAAATTCGCATCTTGATCTTACAACAAGAGCAAACCAGTAATGTAATTGATCCAGCCCCACGATCATCTTAGTTAATTATATCGGCTCTACCGATTGAGTAATATGTAAACTTCATGTCATTCAACTTTTCAAGATCATAAAGATTTCTTCCATCAAAAATAACGGGAGCTTTAAGTGCTTTTTTAATTATTTCAAAATCCGGATTGCGAAATTCCTTCCACTCAGTAACAACAATTAATGCGTCAGCATCTTTCAATGTTACATCCGAAGTTTCAGCATACTTAATTATATCGCCTAAAACTGCTTTTGTAGTATTGTTTGCTTCGGGATCGTAAGCAGTAATGGTTGCACCTGCTTCCACTAATAATTTAATTAAATAATGTGCAGGAGCTTCACGCACATCATCGGTGTTTGGTTTAAATGCTAAACCCCACATTGCAAAATGTTTACCTTTAAGATCTTCTTTATAGTGTTTAGATATTTTTTTAAAGAAATGTTTTACCTGATCATAGTTTACATCAATAACAGATTTTAAAATCTTAAAATCATAATTGTTTTCATTTGCAGTATTAACTAACGCGTGCACATCTTTTGGAAAGCACGACCCGCCGTAGCCGATACCGGGAAATAAATATCTTTTTCCAATTCTGGAATCTGATCCTATTCCCAATCTTACATTATCAACCTGAGCGCCTGTTAATTCGCACAATCTCGCAATCTCATTCATATAAGATATTTTCATTGCGATAAAAGAATTTGCAGCGTACTTTGTCATCTCAGCAGATTTTTCATCCATAAAGTAAACCGGATTTCCTGTGCGTACAAACGGTTCATAAAGCTGTTCGATAACTTTTTTTGTTTTATCGTTGCTTGTTCCAACAATAACCCTTTCAGGTTTCATAAAATCTTCAACAGCTATACCTTCTCGTAAAAACTCGGGATTAGAGCAAACATCAAAATCAAAATTTGGTGCGTGTTTTTTTATCGCCGCACGAACTCTATCGCTTGTACCAACAGGCACTGTGCTTTTATCTACAATAACTTTAAAACCAAGTTCAGGTTCATCACGAAACATCTGCCCAAGATCATCCGCAACTTTTAAAACATATTTTAAATCTGCAGCGCCATTGCCGCCTTGCGGAGTTGGAAGACAAAGAAAAATCACTTCAGAATTGCGAACAGCATCGCGCAAACTTGTTGTGAACGATAATCTTTTCTTTACAATGTTTCTTAAAAATAGAACTTCAAGTCCAGGCTCATAAATTGGGATGAGTCCTACTTTCATAGTTTCAATTTTTTTCTCATCAACATCCACGCAAATTACATTGTTTCCTGTTTCTGCAAGGCAAGTGCCCGATACTAAACCTACATATCCCGTTCCAACTACTGCAAGATTCAAAAGTTACTCCGATAATAATTTTTTAACTTATGAAAAATAACGAAAATCTTTTTCAAATTGAATTAATGTTTAATAGACTAACTAAGCGCTAAAGAAATTTCTTTATTAAACTGTTTAATATTAACAGGCTTTGATAGAACTGACTTGATTCCGATTTCCTGATAGTTTTTTATCAAAGCTTTATCTGTAGAATCAACAAGAGCAATTATAGGAGCATAATATTTTTTATCGCCTTTAATAATTGATTTAACAAATTGTATCCCGTTCATCAACGGCAAATCGTGCGAAGAAATAATAAGTGATGGATGCTGTTTTAATACAATATTTATTGCTTCAAATCCATTATCAGTTCCAACAAATTTAAATTGCGGAAAATTTTCTTTGATAATCTTTTCTATTTGTAAATAATCCTTTAGATTATTCTCTACCAAAAGTATTGTGTTTTCAGAGCTTGGTATGGTAAAATGAAACTCGCTTCCGATTTTTTCTTTTGAGTAAAACCAAATTTGCCCGTTATGTCTTTCAATAATTTCTTTAACTAACGAAAGTCCAAGTCCTGTTCCTTTTTCTCCGCGTGTCCCTCTTGTAGAAAACATTTTTTCAAATTTAAAAATTCTTTGCTGATAATTTTCAGGAATGCCAACACCTTCATCAGTTATTACAAACTCAACAAGTTCATTATTAAATCTATCGGCAGAAATTCTAATTGTCTTTCCGTCATCAGAAAATTTTATTGCATTGCTAACAAGATTAGTAATTACTTGAAGCAATAGTCTTTCATCTGCTTCAATAAAAATAGAATCTGGCACATTAACTTTTATATCAATATTTTTTCTCATCGCAATGCCGGTAAGAGCCGAGATGCAGTTAAACACTAATCCTTGCGCCTGAACTCGATGCGGCGACATGTGCATTCTGCCAGTTTGAAGATTTGACCAATCGAGAAGATAGTTTACAAGTTGCAGTTGATTTGTTGAAGAATCATTAATATAATTTAAATACTCGGTCCGTTCAGCATCAGTTAGAGTTGCTTCGCTTAAAAGAATTTCTGTAAATCCAAGTATGCTGGAAAACGGTGCGCGTAAATCGTGTGAAAGTATTGATAAAAAATTATCTCTCGCAGTAATCTCATTAGAAAGTTTATTAATTATCTCACCGTAATCGCTTTCGGCTTTTTTAAATTCAGTTACATCAATTACCAAACCTTTTTGGATTACTTGATTATCAACTAATTCCATTTTTATCTGTTCTTTTAACCAGATAATTTTTCCATCTTTTTTATTATATCGATAAAGCAGCCCAAGATGCGAAATTTTACCGCTCTCCAATTTGAACAATTTCTTTTTTACATCAGCAGCATCCTCTTCAAAAAGCATTTCTCTGCCGAGAGATGGAAGTTTTATTAACTCAGTCGGCGTGTAACCTGTTACCTTTTTTGTATTTGCGGAGTAAAATATTTCTAAACTATCGTTATTTGTTTTTAACACGTAGTGAAATTGGTCATCAAATACAGTTGCAATTTCACAAAGCACAGAATTTTGTGGTTCTGTAATAAGTTTTTTTGTTGTAATACCCGATAGAAATGAAGCTTTATTCTTCTTATCGTTAACTTTATCCGTTAAATTATTTTTTTTTCTTGTCATAAAATTATTTTTTAATCAATTCATCAAAAATATACCAATTTACTTTTTTGTTTGAAACGATTTATATAAACCAAAATGGAACTTTATCCCTTAAAAATTGTTTTTATCTACTCTATATCAAAAAAATCAATAAGAAAATTTATGCGCCAAATATTTTTTATATTCTTAATCTTTCTTCTATCTAATCAAATGTTTGCTCAAAACATAACCGGAAGTGTTTACGGAAGAGTTTTTGATTTTACCACAAAGCAGCCAATTCCCTTTGCAAATGTTCTTGTGTTAGAAACAAACTTTGGTGCGGCAACAAACGCTGATGGCTTATTTAAAATTGAAACTCTTCCAGTTCAAACTTACCAAATTAGAGCTTCGGTTATTGGATATAACACACAAATAAAAACTGATGTTGTAGTACAAACAGGTAAACCTGCCGAAATAAACTTTGAACTTGTTCCGCAGGCAATTGAGCTTAATGGAATAACTGTAACAAGTGGTTACTTCCGAAAAGATCCGTTGGAAGTTAACAGCATTAGAAGTTTTAGTTATGAAGAGATCAGAAGAAGTCCCGGCGGATTTGAAGATGTTATTCGTGCGCTATCAATTTTACCCGGTGTTGCCCAGGCAGATGCCGGAAGAAATGATTTGATTGTTCGCGGCGGCGCGCCATCAGAAAATCTTTATCTTATAAATGGAATTGAAGTTCCAAACATAAATCATTTTGGAACTCAAGGCGCAACAGGCGGACCTTTAAGTTATGTTAATTTAGATTTTGTTCGTGAAACTTCTTTTTCTACCGGTGGATTTTCTGCTTTGTATGGTGATAAACTTTCATCTGTGCTAAATATTAATCTTAGGGAAGGAAGAGAAGATAGATTTGGCGGTAAAGGTACAATTTCTGCTTCTCAGTTTGGATTAAATTTAGAAGGACCAATTACACAAAACTCTAATTTTATTTTTTCTGCAAGAAGAAGCTATCTTGATTTTATTTTTAAAGCAGCAAACTTTTCTTTTGTTCCGGAATATTATGATGTTTTGTTAAAAGCGGATTTTAATCCGCACTCGCAGGATGCATTTAGCTTTTTATTTATCAGCGCTTTTGATAATGTAAAGTTTTTTAATGATGATGCAGAACAGAGATTTGATAATTCAAGAATTCTTGGAACTGATCAAATACAATATGTTGCTGGATTTACTTACGGACATTTATTTACCGATGGATTTTTTAATCTTGCTTTAAGCCGCAATTATGTTGATTACGACAGCAGGCAGAGTGATTCACTTTTAAATCCCATCTTTACAAATAAATCTAAAGAAGAAGAAAACTCATTGCGTGCTGATTTAGTTTTTAAGCTTTCAAAAACTTCTGAAATAAATATTGGCGGCACAGCTAAACTAATTGAAGCAGATTTTGATATTCTGTTCCCAAATTTTTTTACAACTTTCGGGGATTCGCTTCCTGTTACTTCACTTAAAACAGAAAACACTTACACTAAGTTTGGAATTTATACCAACTACAACACGCTTTTGTTTAAACGATTAACTGCAAATGTGGGAATACGCTCAGATATTTTTACTGCACTAAATAAAATAATTTATTTCAGTCCGCGCTTTTCTCTTTCCTATGCTTTAACTGATTTAACAAATATTAATTTCAGCACCGGCATTTATAATCAATCGCCATCATACATTTGGTTAGAGGCATTTGAAAGCAACAAAGATTTAAAAATGATTCAAGCAAATCAATTTGTTTTAGGATTCGATCACAAAATTTCTGCTGATGCTTTGCTAAAAGTAGAAGCGTTTTATAAAGATTATAAAAATTATCCAACAAGCACTGTTAGACCTTATCTTGTTCTTGCAAACACAGGCGCAGGATTTGCAGGCAGTGATGATAATTATTCTTCCTTTGGATTAGAGCCATTAGTTGATGTGGGTTATGGAAAAGCGCGTGGAATTGAATTATCCGTTCAGAAAAAATTATCAGACATTCCTTACTATGGAATTTTTAGTTTTACTTACAGTAAATCAGATTACACTTCGTTGGATGGAATAGAACGTTCCGGGAGTTACGATCAAAACTGGATTATAAATTTAAGCGGCGGATATAAGTTTGATGAATTCTGGGAAGTGAGTTCTAAATTTAGATTTGCAAGCGGCAGACCCTACACGCCTTTTAATTCTGATGGCACACAAAACATAATTGATTATAACACAAGAAGAATAAAATCCACACACAGTTTAGATATTAGAGTTGATAAACGCTGGTATTTTTCCGGCTGGACATTAATTACTTACGTTGATATCCAAAATATATATAATCAATCCAACCAAAACGGAGTGCGCTGGGATAGGCGCGAAATGCGAACCGACGAATCATCTTCAATCGGTATTCTTCCCTCTATTGGTATAAGTGCGGAGTTTTAACAAGCATGATTGTACACTGATCCGTTAGCTAACGGATTATGATTAATTAAGACATTTTATGAACAGTCCAAATCATAAAATATCATAATAATCAGTGTGCCATTAAATTTTAAACCACAAACACTTTTGCAATATCAACTAGTAGTGATGGATTATTAATTAGCGCAGTTGTAAACACTTTGCCAAGTGTTCTTTTTTCTATGGGGATTTTTAGAATAGAATGTGCAATGCTGTTAAATTTATCATCAGAAAAATTGTAGATGCCTTCTTTAATTCGATTAAAGGTTTCGTGACGTTTACCAAGTCTATCGTTCCATGCTTTATCATAAGTCAAGATATGATCGAGTTTGTTTTGTTTGATAGCTTCACCTGCAATTGTTCCCGCAATCTTTCCGCCAATCATTCCGCTAGCAATTCCGCCGCCGCTTAATGGATTAACCTGCCTTGCAGCATCACCAACAATCATAATTCCCGGACCGGAAATTTTACCAAGTGTAATAGAACAAGGAACTCCGCCGGCAATTTTTGTGAGCACGGGAGCGTTTGGATAATGCTTGCTCATAAAATCATCAAGAAAAGATTGTGCAGATTTTTTCTTTCCAATCAATCCGCTTACACCCAAACCAATATTCGCTTTATTATGTCCTTTCGGAAAAATCCAGAAATAGCCGTTCGGGGCAACATCTTTTCCAAAGTAAAAGTAAAGTGTGTTTTGATCAACTGGAATATTTGCGGCAGTAATTTGTACGGCACTTTCCATATCACGAAAATCAATGTGCGTTTCAAGTCCTGCCCAGCGCCCTAAGCGTGATTCAACTCCATCAGCAGCAATTACAACTTTGGCTGTAACTTCTTTCTGTTCGCCGTTAAGTTCGTATTTAACTCCGCATACTTTGCCGTCATCAAACAATAATCCATTTACATATGCACGAGTTATAATTTCTGTTCCGGCTTCTGCAGCAGTGCGTGCAAGCTCGTAATCAAATATTCTACGCTCAAGCACATAGCCGGCATCACCAAAATCAACAATTGCTTCGCTGCCATCCGGTGCGTTAAAAGAAAACTTGCTGATCTTAGCTGCAATCCATTTATCATCGCTTGGTATAAATTCTTCAACTCCCGCTTTACTAATTGCTTCTCCGCATCTAACGGGATAACCAACGTCGCGGTCTTTTTCAAGCATCAAAACAGAAACGCCTTGCTCAACAGCAAATCGCGCAGCCATTGATCCTGCCGGACCAGCACCAACTACTATTATATCGTAATATGTTTTCATTTTCTTTTAGATTTCATTCTTATTTATCAAGTCTATATTCTTGGATAGGCATTAGACAATATGCAGTAAGCAAATATTCGATTTATTTTTTGTCTGCATTCCTTAAATATTTTTCG
>JBDTRQ010000062.1:0-4379 GCA_039931535.1 Ignavibacteriota bacterium | reverse complement strand
TCAATAAAAACCTTTGGACAAGCTCTTATGTACTTTACACAGCAGGTTTAGCATTAAACTTTCTTGCATTTTGTTATTGGTTTATTGATGTTAAAAAAATTACGTGGTGGATAAAACCATTTCAAGTTTATGGTCTGAATGCAATTACAGTTTTTTTTCTATCCGGCATTGTTGGAAGAATTATGTACATGGTAAAATGGAACGACTTGAATGGAAATGTTGTTACAATTAAAAGTTACTTGTTTGATAATTACTTTCTTTCCTGGCTTGAACCAATACACGCTTCACTCGCGTGGGCAATCGTTTATATTTTATTTTGGCTTGGATTGATGTGGATACTTTACGCAAAGAAAATTTTTATAAAGGTTTAAATAATGAACTTCGTTTTAATAGCATTTATTTTTTTAGCAGTAAACATTTATGCTCAGCAAAACCCGCCAAGCACTGTAAAATATGTTGATCTTAAAAAATATGTTGGGTTGTGGTATGAGATTGCAAAAATTCCCAATAGCTTTCAGGATCAATGTATAAAAAGCACAACTGCAAAATATATTTTAAAAGAAGATGGAGAAATTGCCGTAATAAATTTCTGTATTGATAAAGATGGAAAAGTAGATGATGCGGACGGAGTTGCTCGTATTGTTGATAAAAAAACAAATGCAAAATTAGAAGTTAGTTTTGTAAGTTTTCTCGGTTGGAGACCGTTTTGGGGTGATTACTGGATTATCGGGCTTGATGAAAATTACCAATGGGCAGTTATTGGAACTCCAAATAGAAAATACGGCTGGGTGTTAAGTAGGACTCCAAAATTGGATGCAGATACAATGGATAAAATATTTCAAATCTTAAAAGAACAAGGTTATAACAAAAAAGATTTTGAAATGTCTGTTCAGTAAACTGCAATTAAAAATTAAAGATTGATGTTACATAAGAAATTAAACGTTTCAGAGATGACATCTTTCTTCTTTTATGAAATTAAAATAAATACAACATTCTCACCGAGATATTGAATATGTGTTTTCTGTAAAAAAGATGTCATCTCTCCATTTTGCGTAATGTGAGTTAAAGATTAAAAAATAAAAATTGGATCATTCCATTTTCCACTATTCCACATTTTCATCACTCCAAAATTCCATTCTCGTTTTTCACTATCATTGCAATAATTACATCATTTAATTGCTCAAATAAAACCAAATCGTTTCATCACTGTTTCACTGAAACAGACAGTCTCAAATATCGATTTATCAAATCTAAAATTGTTTTCCCATCATTGATAATAACAATGAACGATAGATTTCATATTTGATAGAAAAAATGCTTGTTATGCACAAAAATTAGTGGCACAAAGATTGAATATAATAAAGCACTAATTAGTTATTGAAAAACAAGGAAATATGATGAAAAAGCTTCTTTCCCTTTTAATGATTCCTTTCTTAGCATTTATCATCGGTTGTTCTGAAAATATAGACAATAATCAGCCAACCGATCCAACAAATAAAAGCGTAGCATCTTGCGAAGGATGCCATACAAATTATGCACACTTAAAAGAAGTTTATACACCAGATCCTCCATCAAGCGGCGGCGGTGGTTGCGGCGGCGAAGCGCCACATATCGAACCCTATGATAGAGTTTTTATGGGCGGCTCTGGTTATGCAGATTTTAAAAATGATGTTCACGGAAAAATTCCCTGTACAGCCTGCCATAATGGTGTGGATAAAACTTCAGATAAATTAGTTGCTCACTCCGGAGATTTTATCAAAAAACCTACGAGCGATGCTGTTAATAAATGCGGAAGCTGCCATGCAGATATTGCAAGCAAATCTGTAAACAATATTCATCAAGGCTGGGGACAAAAAAGCATGGTTTGCTTACGTGCAGGTGTTGGAAATGTTCCTAACGGTTTTAATGCACTTAGCCAGGTTATGAAAGATGGTTATAATGTTAACTGTGGTAAATGCCATGCAACTTGCGGTGATTGCCACGTAAACCGTCCAGTAGCTGGCGGCGGTGGATTATATAAATCCCATAGTTTCTTTAAAACTCCAAATATGGTTGATCATTGTACAACCTGCCATGTTAGCCGAGGCGGACATGCTTATTTTGGAGTAGGTGAAGGTACAGTGCCTGATGTTCACTTAACACAAGCTGGATTTAACTGTATGAGTTGCCATACAAAACACGAAATTCATGGCGATGGAAACTTATACGATCAGCGTTACAAATATCCTGAACTTCCCAAATGCACTAATTGCCATACAAATATTAATACATCAAATCCTTTTCACACAAAACATATAAATACATTTAGCTGTAACACTTGTCACTCACAAGATTATAACAACTGCGGAAGTTGTCATATCGGAAGTGAAGTAGGTGCAAGAATTCATTCGTACCAAGGATTTAAAATCGGAATGAATCCAATAAAAGATACAAAACCGCAGTTTGAATTTGCACTTTTAAGACAATCTTTAATGGCGCCTGATAGCTGGCAGAATTATGGTGTTCCTAACCTAGTAAACTTTGATGTTAAACCTACTTACAAATACACAACACCACACGGAGTAATTAAAATCACAACCCGAACAGGTGAAAAAGATGTAAATGGAATCTGGCATACCTATCAAAATTGTACAAAAGGATGTCATATTTCAAAAAACCCTGATGGATCATTTAATAACAAAGAACTTTACTTATTTGATTCAGATTGTTTGCCATGGGAAAAACCGGCAAATACAGGTATCATAGTCGATGGAAAGCTACCAGCAAGCTGGCAAGTAAATTAGAAAATAAATAATACATTTAAACAAAACTTAAGGAGACCTAGAAAATGAAAGACAGAAAACTTTTTAACCTGCTTTATTTATTGATTGCAGCTTCAATAATGTTTATAAATGTTGGTTGCAGCAAAGATGAAAATGTGGTTCCACCACCAGCTACCGTAAATGAGAGTGAAGAATTAGTTAAATATTTTGAGGCAAATGGTGATTTTATTAATACCGCTTCACATTTTATAAAAGCTGTTGATTTAAATACCGCAATGAGTTTGAATGAAAATCTTGCAGTTCTTGATATTCGAAGTGCAACTGATTATGCTACCGGCCATATTCAGGGGGCAGTTAATGTTGCTCCAGCAGATCTTTTAACTTATTATGCTGCAAATAGTTTGGCGTCAAAAACTAAAGTTGTAATTGCTTGTTATACAGGACAAACAGCAGGATTTGCAGCTACCATTCTTAGACTAAAAGGATATACTAATGTATTTGATTTACAATGGGGAATGTGCAGTTGGGCCTACCCTGATAGATGGAATGCAGCTAGAACAAATGGTGAAAATAATGTTATAACACTTCAAACTACTTCTAACCCTAAAAATGCTGCTGGCAATTTACCCACACTTACAACGGGTAAAACAACAGGCGTTGAAATCAGTGATGTAAGGCTTGCTGCAGTATTAGCAGAGGGTTTTGGTGTGGCTAGTATTGATAGAAATACTGTTTATGCAAATTTATCAAACTATTATATAGTAAATTATTGGCCAGAAGCTAGATATCTAAGTCCAGGGCATATTGAAGGTGCTGTTAATTATGTTCCTCAAAATGACCTTAAAATAGCTCAATTCTTAAAAACTTTACCAACAAATAAAACAATTGTTGTTTACTGTTATACTGGTCATGGTTCCTCAATTATTGCTCCTTATCTTCGTGCATTAGGTTATGATGCAAAGTCATTACTTTATGGTGCAAATAACTTGTTTTATAATGCTAATCCAGGTACAAAATGGGTTGATACAGAATGTAAAAACTATCCTGTTGTTCAATAATATTTTTATTCATTTGATTCTGCCTGAAAGTATAAATACTTTCAGGCATTTTTATTTTAAATGATATAATTTATTATGAGTGAAATGTCTGCAGATTAATATTATATGTAAACAGATTTTCAGAAGCAGAAACAGCGTTTGAAAACTTACCTGCCCAAATTCACAGAATAGATTTGCAAAAAAGAAAATGATTATTATACCCTAGCCGGATTTGATTTTCTATTATGTTTTTATCAATGTGTCAGACTGAGCGAACCTGCCTGCCGATAGGCAGGGTCGAAGGCGTTCAATTAATAAGAATTTTATATAAGAAGGTTATTCATTATCAACTTTAAAAATTAGTTTTATAATATTTCCAATTTTATTTCATCTCTCGTCTCCGCTCGAGATGACGCTCCGAATTAAAAAAAATTTATTAACCCGTCAGCCTGAGCGGAGTCGAAGGCGTTCACTTACACTAAATTTTCTTATAAGAAGAACTTTCATTCGCACATTCTGACAATTTGTGAAGCAATTCAAAGTTACCCGCGATCAAGGCTTCTTTCTTTTTCTACTCCAT
>JBDTRQ010000061.1:0-13369 GCA_039931535.1 Ignavibacteriota bacterium | reverse complement strand
TACAAAAACAAAAACGCAGGACTTGAGTCCTGCGCTACGAAATTTTTAATTATTTACTTCTTGTAATTCAGGAAGTTTAATCTTCTTCGGCTTCAAGTCTTCTTTCTTTATTTTGCCGTTTCCGTTTCCATTACTTCCGTTCTTACCATTTTTACCGTTGGTTTTGTTCTTACTTCCAAACCCATCCGGATTATTTGCATCCGCATAATTTTTATAAGTATAAACCTTATGCTGAAAGTTTCTAAGAATAATTCTCTCTTCATCTTTGTGAAGCACATAGTTTGGTGTAAGCGGAATCTTGCCGCCGCCGCCGGGTGCATCAATTACAAAATGTGGAATTGCAAGTCCGCTTGTATGTCCGCGTAAAGCTTCAACAATCTTCAATCCTGTTTCAATAGAAGTTCTGAAATGATTTGCACCTTTAGTTTCATCTGCCATATACATATAGTAAGGGCGAACTCTAATCTTTAATAATTTCTGCATCAATTCTTTTACAACTGCAGGATCATCATTAACGCCTTTCATTATAACCATCTGATTGCCCATAGGTATTCCGGCATCAGCCATCATCTGACAAGCTCTAGAACTTTCAGGTGTAATTTCCCACGGATGATTAAAATGTGTATTGCAATAAATTGGATGATACTTCTTTAACATATTTACAAGCTTAGGTGTAATACGATGCGGTAATACGCAAGGCATTTTAGAACCAAGTCTTATTATTTCGATATGTGGAATTGCTCTTATTCTTGCAAGTATCTTTTCCAGCATTGCATCAGTTAACATAAGAGGATCACCGCCGGATAGAATCACATCACGGATTTCTGAATGCTCTTCAAGATATTTGAAAGCGCTTTCAAGTCCCTTCATTGATATCTTTTCGTAATTGCCTACTTTTCTTTTTCTTGTACAGAAGCGGCAATACAATCCGCATTGGCTTGTAACAAGAAACAGTGCACGATCAGGATAACGATGAGTAATGTTTGGTACAGGACTCATTGCATCTTCCATCAGCGGATCTTCTGCTGCATCAAAATCTTCCAGTTCAGCTTTGTCCGGAACACATTGACGCCAGATAGGATCACCCGGATGGCGAATTAAGCTTAAATAATATGGATTGATACGTGCCTGAAAAAATTCATCAAGATCTTCCGCTATTTTGCGGTCGATCCCGAATTTTTCAACCAGCTGATCAACAGTGTGTACACTGTCTCGTACCATTTGCTGCCAAAGTTCCATAACGTTTCCTCAGTGATTCTTATTGTTGAAATACTTTCCAAATACCAGCAGGTCGTCACCTACTGAATAGAAATCTCTTATCTCTGAAATAATCGAATACTTATTTCTAAGATAAAAGTTTTGCGTGGAAGCATAACTTTCTTTTGAAGAAGTTTCTGCCAGCAGCCATCTGCCGTTGTTACTTCTTACAAATTCTTCAGAATGTTCTAAAAGACTTTTTCCAATTCCTTTGCCTGAGGTTGCAGGATCGGAAACAATCCAGTAAAGATCATAAACGCCGTCGGTCAAAGGTCGCTTACCTGTACAATGATAACCAACAACCTTGCCATCATTTTCGTAAACATATAAATGATAGTCAGTCTGATCAGGATTCATAACAGAAATATTAACAAGCTCCATTGCAACTTTAATTTCTTCCTGATTAAAGTTTGGAATTCTTGTCAGCATATTTTCAATTTCAACTTCGTCAGACTGCTTTATTTTTCGAATCATTATATTTTCGTTGTAATGCAAAACTTGTTATAGTATATAAAAGCTCACTGTAATATTTTCCTGATGCTGCGGCTGCTCTTGCAAAACCGGAATCACTTGATACATCAGGATTTGGATTTACTTCAATCACATAAGGCGTTCCATCATCAGCTAATCGAACATCAACTCTTGCATAATCTCTGCAGTTTAAAACTTTGTAAGCCTGTCTTGCAATTTCCTCTATCTTCTTTTTGATATCAGAACTAATGTTAGCAGGGCAAACAGGTTTTGTATGATTATAATAAGTGCTGCCTTCCATCCATTTACCATCGTATGTAACGATCTTCGGTAAATTTTCCGGTAAACCTGTAAAATCTATCTCTGAAATTGGAAGAGGTTCATCGCCAAGCACAGCGCAGTTTAATTCTCTTCCAAAAATATATTCTTCAACGATAAGATTTTTTTTATAAGTCTCGGTCAAAAAAGTAAAATGTTTTCTTAACTCTCTGTAATTGCCAACAACTGAGTTTTCAGAAATTCCGATACTTGCATCTTCATCAACCAATTTTAAGATAAGAGGATAATTTAGATCTATATCCTTCTTTGTAAACTTAGATCTTGGAGTTAACGTAATTGCTCTCGGAGTTTTAATTCCATTTGAATATAAAATTTCTTTCGTCCGATTTTTATTTAAGCAATTGCCAAGTGTTGATGGAATATTTCCGGTATAATTATAGCCGAGTAATTCATATAAGCCAGCCATACAATATTCGTAAATAGTTATTCCCTCAACAGATTCCACAAAATTTAAAATCGCGTCCGGATTGTATTCCTTTATCTGATCGATTGACTTTCTAACATTTTTATCTATCGGTAAAGATTTCACATCAGTAAAAAATTCTCTAAGATAATTTTCAGTCTCTACAATTTGTGCAGCAAAAGAATACTCAGATAAATCAAGCTGTTTTGATTCGTCATCTGCCGGCTTACCATTGTAAACAGAAAACACGCTTACAGGTGAATTGTAACAAACTAATATTTTAGCTTCAGTTTTTTTCATAACAGATTATATCTCTTAACTGCTGATGCTAAAACTGTGTTGATCATATCATTATAATCTATTCCCGCAGCACGTGCAGCTTTAGGGAAACTTGAGTTCTCGTTTGGATCAGGAATAATTCCAGGCAAAGGATTTATTTCAATAATATTCGGTTCACCATTTTTATCAAGACGTAAATCAATTCGGCTCCAATCGCGGCACTTTAAAACTCTATAAGAATCCAAACAAACTTTGTTAATCTTTTCTTCAAGCTCTTTTGTGATGTTGGCAGGACAATCAAAAACATCAAACTCATTTTCTTTAGTGTCAAGAATCCATTTAGCTTCATAAGAGTAAAGCGGTGCAGTTCCTTCAGGATATTTATCAAATCTCATTTCAACTGCGGGCAGAATCTTTGTATCACTGTTGTTTCCCAAAACAGCAACTGTAAATTCTCTGCCGGATAAAAATTCTTCAACCAAAGCTGATTGATTGTATTCTGATGTAACTCTTTTTATTTCTCTTTTTAATTCTTCATTGCTATGAACAAATGATGAAGCAAAAATTCCTTTACCGGAACCTTCACTAACTGGTTTTACAATCATCGGAAAGTTAAGATTATGATTTTTCGCATCTTCAACTTCATCGGCAACAAAAAACTTCGCGGTAGGAACTTTATAATAACTTAAAATTTCTTTTGTGCGGGCTTTGTCTAAACAGATTGCAAGAGTAAGTGCATCAGAACCGGTGTAAGGTATTTGAAGCATATCAAGCATTGCAGGTATCTGTGCTTCGCGGCTTACACCAAACGCACCTTCTGCGATATTAAAAACAATATCAGGTTTAACCTTTCGAAAATTATTATATGCTTCCTCGTTGGCTTCTATCAAAGTAACATTATTATAACATGCAATTGCATCTTTAACTGCGTTGATAGTTTCCCACGTATCCCATTCGGCATAAGTATCTAATTGTGTTTGAAAGTTTTGTGATTGATTATTAACAATTGGAGACACTGATGCAGAGAGAGGTTCACTTTCTGGTTTTAGATTGTATGCTAATACAACGTTCAACTTCTTGTTAAAGAAGGAAGATAAAATATTTTTCTCCTTATAAATTTTTTCTATTCCAAATATAGTATTTATAAAATGTTTGTCAACAAGTTTTAAAATTGTTAGAAAAAATATTTTTTAGTATTCATCAACTAATTTTTCATGTTTTAAAAATATTTTAAAAGAAATTTTATTAATTAAAATTTAGCGAGATGAATTGTAATGGTTGTTTATAGTATTAAGAAAGATGTATATGTTTTTAATGCTATGCGATCTTTGCGTAAGAAAGGTTTTGAGAATAATATTTGATAAGATTTTTACGAATCAGCTCAGAAAATTTATTTTCTAAATGTGGATCATTTTCGATTAATTTGAACGCACTTTGCTTTGCTTCGAGAATAATTTCATGATCATCAACAATGTTTGTGTACTTTAAATCCGGAAAGCCGCTTTGCTTTGTTCCAAAAATATCTCCGGGTCCGCGTAGTTTTAAATCTATTTCAGCAATTTTAAAACCATCTAGATATTTTACCATCGATTGCAGTCTTACAGATGATTTATATTTTTCCAATTGAACAGCAGATAAATAATCCAACTCAAGTTGGTTTGCATTTTGCTTTGCAGCTATTTCATCTTTTGTAATTAAGATGCAGTAAGCTTGTTTATTACCTCTGCCAACTCTGCCGCGCAATTGATGAAGCTGCGATAAACCAAAACGATGTGCATCGTTAATTAAAATTATGTTTGCATCGGGTATATCAATCCCAACTTCAATTACGGTTGTAGAAACCAAAACATTAAAAGCTTTGGTTTTAAATAGCAGCATCACTTCTTCTTTTTCCTGCCAGCTCATTCTTCCATGTATCAATCCAACTTTAAGATTTTTAAGATGATTAACTTTCAAATCTTCATAAAAAATTGTTGCAGCTTTCAAATCTAATTTTTCAGATTCTTCAACAAGCGGATAAACTAAAAATGTTTGATAACCTTCTTTTGCTTTGTCAATAATAAAATTATAAATCTCAGGCAGCTTCTTTTCGCCACGTAAAACAGTTTTAATCGGAATTCTATTCTTCGGCATTTCATCAATTACAGAAAAATCTAAATCTGCGTAAACCGTCATTGAAAGAGTTCTTGGAATTGGAGTAGCACTCATTACTAGCACATCGGGAGTTTTACCTTTGCTTTGCAGTAACGCTCGCTGCTTTACACCAAAACGATGCTGTTCATCGATTACAATCAATCCAAGGTTTTTAAACTTAACTTGTTCTTCAAAAATTGCGTGTGTACCGATAATAATATCTGCTTCCTGCAATTCAATATCAGCAAGTTTTTTTGTTCGCACTGATTTTTTTTGTCCGCCAAGTAATAAGCTAACTTGTATTTCTTTTCCTTTTGTGATTGAAGAAAGTTTATTCATCATTGCAGAAATATTTTTTGCGTGCTGGTCAGCTAAAATTTCTGTGGGAGCCATTAACGCATCCTGATAACCATTATCTATTGCAATTAACATTGCAATAAGGGCTACAATAGTTTTTCCACTTCCAACATCGCCTTGTAAAAGTCTGTTCATTGGTTTTTCAGAGAGCATATCTTTTTTGATTTCACTCAGAACATTTAATTGTGCTTTAGTTAAATCAAAGGGAAGTGTTTTAAGAAACTCAGAAACAAGATTGGATCTTATTTCCATTCTATTTCCGGCAAGCTTTTTTTGATAATTATTCTTTCGTATTGCAACTAATAATTCGATGTAAAACATTTCTTCAAATTTGAATCTGCGTTTAGCCCGCTCAAACAATTCTTTGCTTTGCGGGTAATGATAATTTTTAACTGCGCTTATCAAGTCTAAAAGATTATGCAGTTTTATAATTTCTTGCGGAAGAGTTTCTTCAAGTTTGTCAGCATAACTTTCAACTGCAGTATTTATTATTCGTCGTAAACTTAAATCACCAATGTTTTTTTGCTTTAGTTCCTTTGGAATTCTGTAAAACGGAATAATTTTTCCTGTGTTAAGAAAACTTTGTGTTTCCTCTTCGGTTATCTTATCAAAATCCGGATGAACGAATTGAAGTTTGTTATAATTTATTTCCGGCTTACCAGAGATTGCAAAATAATCTCCTTCATTAAAAACTGAATAAAAATATTTTACTCCCTGAAACCAAACACATTCAAAAAATCCGCTTGAATCTCTAAACTGAACTTTGAGAATTTCTTTTCTACCAAGATTTCTTTTTTCCTTATCAACAACTTTTGCAATTATAGTTGCTTCGCCGTCGTATCCGTTAATTGCATAGCCATAAGCCTTAATGGAATTTAAAATAGTTGTGCGGTCTAAATGGCGGGAAGGGAAGTAGAAGATTAACTCACGAATAGTGTTTATGCCAATTTTAGAAAATGATTCCGCACGTTTTGGTCCCACAGATTTTATGTATTGAACAGAAGAATCAAGAATATTTTCTTTATTAAAAATCATTGACTGAAAAATAGATGCTTACTAAAGCAAACTCAACTAATCCGATAATTATTAACTAAGATTTTATTTAACTTTCTACACAAATAATTAAAGGATTTTACTTTGGATTGGAAATTACTCTTAACAGATGACCGTCTTGGAATTGAAAAAAGTCAATCAGCAAAAAAAGATGGACGAAGTCAGTTTCAAAAAGATTTTGATAGAATAGTTTTTTCTCCTTCGTTCAGAAGACTGCAGGATAAGACTCAGGTTTTCCCTTTACCGGAAAGCGATTTTGTTCATACAAGGCTAACTCATAGTCTGGAAGTTTCTGTTGTTGGAAGATCTGTTGGAAATCTGGTTGGAGAAAAAATAATTGCCAAACATCCAAAACTGAAAAAAGATTTTACGCAATTCCATTTTGGAGAAATTGTTGCCGCCGCTTGTCTTGGTCACGATATTGGAAATCCACCATTTGGTCATTCCGGTGAGGATGCTATTTCAGAATATTTTAAAAATGGAAACGGTAAAAATTTTAATGAAGAAATTGCTGATGAAAAAAAATGGAATGACTTAATTCGTTTTGAAGGTAATGCACAAGGATTTAGAATAATAACAAAACTTCTTAATCGGGATGTTAACGGCGGATTACAATTGACTTATGCAACGCTATCTGCACTAAATAAATATCCCAAAGAAGCTTTAATTAATTTAGAAATTCAGGATGCGAAAGGACACAAAAATATTTATAAGAAATTTGGATTCTTCCAATCAGAAAAAGAAATATTTAAACACGTTGCAGAAAAAACCGGATTAGCAAAACCAAACAAACAAGAAAAATATTTATGGTGCCGTCATCCGCTTTCATTTCTTGTAGAAGCTGCTGATGATATTTGTTACAGCATTATGGATTTGGAAGATGGTTTTCGTTTAGGACTTTTAACATTTAAGGAAACAGAAAGTTTGCTTCTGCCGTTAATTCATAAAAGAGATTTAACAGGATATAAAAATCGAGATGACAATGAAAAGGTTGGATACTTACGTGCAAAAGCCATTAGTGATCTTGTAAATGATATCGCAGAAGTCTTTGTTGAAAATGAAAAAGAAATTCTTGCAGGAAGTTTTAATAATGAATTGGTTACTGTGATTAAAAAATCCCCAGCGCTTAAAAAAATAGAAAAAGTATCAGTCGCAAAAATCTATCGCCACCGAAGCGTTGTTGAAAGAGAAGCCGCTGGTTATGAAGTACTCGGCGGGTTGCTTGATACTTTTATTACAGCATACAATGAATATTCAAATGATAATCTTTCGCCGAAAAATCGTGCTATAATAAATCTTATTCCAAAAAGATTTTTTTATGCGGAAAAAGAAAATCCAGAACTCTATCATCGGTTACTGAGAATAATTGATTTTGTTTCTGGTATGACAGATTCGTACGCAGTTTCTATTTACAGAAAAATAAAAGGAATTTCTTTACCCGGCGGACGACTTACGGAGTAATATTATCTGGTTATTTCAAACAGGATGTCTTTTATTAGTAATAATTGGAAGTCATATCGAAGGAGTCTTCGACTGAGAAATCTTACAATTTATTTAAGAAAGATTTCTCCCTCTGGTCGAAATGACAAAATTAGATTTGGTCAAAAAGAATTGTGAAAGTATTAGAGGCAATCAATAAAAATGTTTAATGTCTTTCAGTTTTCATATCACGGGTCATAAGATCGGTGGTGGCTTTTACTGGATCTTTATCTTCAAAGAGTATTTTATAAACTTCAGTTGTAATCGGAGTTTCCACATTATTTTCTTCTGCAAGCTTGGATGCAGAACGACTTGTCTCAACACCCTCAGCAACCATATTCATACTTTTTAAAACTTCTTTTAGTTTTTTACCTTTACCAATTTGCTCGCCAACATAACGATTACGACTATGCTTACTCATACAAGTAACAATCAAATCTCCCATTCCGGATAAGCCTGCAAAAGTTTCTGGTCTTGCGCCCATTGCCTGACCGAGCCGAGAAATTTCTGTAACACCGCGAGTCATAATTGCTGCTTTTGTATTATCACCAAAACCTGCACCATCAATAATTCCTGCGCCGATTGCGATAACATTTTTAAACGCACCGCCAAGCTCAACGCCAAGAATATCAGTGGATGAATAAACTCTAAAATAAGAATTCATAAACGCAGCTTGAATTGATTTTGAAGTTTCGTGTTCAATGGATGCTGCAACAACAGCGGTTGGAATTCTTCTGCTTACTTCTTCTGCGTGTGATGGACCGGAAAGCACACCAATTTGTTCATCACTTAAATGTGGATGAACGTCTTTTAACATTTGAGACATTGTCATCAAATGTTTGTTCTCAATTCCTTTTGAAACACTAACAAGAATGGAATTTTTAATTTCAGAGTAACTCACATCTTCTATAACAGAACGAAGAAATTGCGAAGGAACTGAAAGTATAATTAAATTTTTTTGATGAACGGATTCTTTTAAATCGTGAGTAATTTCAATTTCATCTGGAATTTTTATGCCTGGCAGGTAAAGTGTGTTAACTCTTTTTTTGATTAACTCTTTAACATAATTTTTTTTGTATTCCCAAAGAGTTACTTGATGACCGTTGTAGTGGAGAAGTATTCCAAGTGTTGTTCCCCAACCGCCAGCACCAAGAACAGATATTTTCATTACTTCTTTTTCTTAAAACTTATTTTACTTTCAGTTCCATTTAGCAATCGCATAACATTTTTGCGATGTGTGTAAACTACAAGTAAAGAAACTGCCGCAACAAACGGAAGCAATGTTCCGTAGCTCTGAATATGATCGTGAAGAATATTTTCTCTAAAAATTAATGTGAATGGAATTGACAATGCGGCTAATATCGAACCAAGAGAAACATATCTTGAAACAGTTACAACTATAATAAAAATTCCAACTGCAACAAGCATATCAACAGTAATTATCATGATTAACATTCCAAGTGCAGTTGCAATTCCTTTTCCGCCGCGGAAGCCTGCAAACACAGTCCAGATATGACCGATAACTGCGGCAATTCCAGCAATGATTTGTACTAAAGTAAAATCATCAAAAGGGGAAACGTTTTGAAATGGTAATCCACCGTAATGTAATCTTGCAATAACAACAACTGCAAACGCACCCTTAAGTGCATCAAGAATAATTACAAGCAATCCTTTTTTCCAGCCAAGTACGCGCATAACATTTGTGCCGCCGGCGTTTCCGCTGCCGTGTTCACGAATATCGATACCCTTTGAAAGTTTACTTATAATAATACTTGTTGGTATTGATCCAACTAAATATGACAGAAATATTATTGTAGCAAGTAAAAACATTATAAAACCAAAAATTTGTGATAAAACCTAATCAATAAATTCAAAATAAACAACGTATAGAAATATTTGATGTTTAGAAATCCTTAATTAGTGTGTATCGTTAGATAATTATTATTATCGCACGATTCAAAGAATTATTGAATAGAGTAACTATTCCTATGCCAAAATTTAGCATAATCTTCAATAAAATCACTTTTTATGGGTTTTTGCACATCATTAAAGTAATTAACGCTTTTCATTCCCACTAAAGTTGATGAAACCTGTGGTACACTATTAATTAATAGTATAGCCTTTTGGGAAAGTGATAATTTTCGTTGCTCACTATTGGCAAATTTGTCTATTTCTTTGTGGAATTTCTCATTTTCAAGATTCTTTTCTTTAGCCAGATTGCTAAAAATGGAATCTAATAAAATGTTTGTCGTTACTGCATAATTTCTAAGAGCGCGTTCAGCCTTTTCATCATCAGGATAATTTTTACCTATTTCGTTAATGGCAAAATTTGCACGCGGAATTAAGTATGAATTTTTTATTTCATTAAAATTTGCAGGTCCATCAAATTTTTTGATGTTAGATTTTAAAATAGCAGAAAGCGAAATACAGTCAATAACATTTTTTTTCTCGCTGGCGCTTAATCCAATAGAATTAATATACTTTTCAATCAACATCGTTTCCTGTTGTTGCAAGTCGTCAATCAAACTTAAAACTTCTGCTTCGGAGCGATCTTCTGTTACAGAATAATCCGCCAATCTTATAAGTTTATTTTTACTGATTGCATTTAAAGGACGATTAACTAAAACTCCAAGATTCTTTTCACCGGCGAACTGTAAAAAAGTTTTTGTCCCGTTTTGCTGATTTAGATTATTCATTCCACCTGTTTCAAATAGGTTCATTGGAAACTGCACAACAGCAAAATGATTTTGCTCAGAAATTTCATTCGCGATATTTAAAACTTTCTCGAGCGAAGTAAAATTTTGTTTTGTTTCTCTTTCCCCAAATGTATTTGATGAAATTCCGTAGTAAGAAATTCTTCCACGCTTTACCTCTTCTTCAAGATAGATAAACGCGTCTTTAATTCTGCGATAGTATTCGCGCTCCCTTCTTTTGGGATCGGAAATGATGGAGTATGTTAAAAAGTATTCAGGATTATGAAGCAGATAAACATCAATTTTTTCTAAGTTTAATCTTTTAAGAGAAAATGTAATTTGGTTTTCCAAAAAATTAGGACTGATACAATGCCACAAATCCGGACTGCATTTTACAACATCTTTAAATGCTTTGCCGGCTTGTTCTCTTTCCATTCCAAGTTTAAGATTTGAACCTTGCAGATATCCACCCTTGGAAACAACAATAATATTTTCTCTTTGGATTTTATTTTCAGATATAAGATTATTTAAAACTTTCCCAACAATAACTTCACTTCCGCCATCAGAATAGTTTGATGAAGTATCAATTACATTTATTCCGGAAAGCAACGCTTTTTCTAAAGCTTGTTTATGCTGTGGAATTCCGTCATCAATTCTGTAACAGCCAAATCCGCAAATTGAAGAAGTGAATTCCGTTTTACCCAATATCTTATATTTTATTTCGGGAAAATCAGTAATGAGTTTTTTTGTTCCTTCGATAGAAGCCATAAACCAAATAAAATTAAAAATGAAAGTCAAAACTAAGAAAAAATGCAGGATTCACAATAAATAGAAAGCTAAAGCGGCCTCTGAATCAAATCTTTTCTTTAAAGCATTATTCCTATATATTTACAACCCAAATAAAGCAATAAAAATAATAGGATAATAAAATGGCAAAAACCCAAAGTTTTGCTGATAAAGCAAAAGGCAAGAAAAAAGTTGAAGGCGTAACCGTTAAGGTAATTAAAAGTATGAAGACCGATGCGGGCGCTTATAAGTTTAATGAAAAATTTGTTAGACTAGCTGATATCAGCAAAGTAACAGACATAAAGTAATTTTTGTTTGATTTATCAGTCAAAAAATTCGGGATTTAAAGCTCCTTCTAAATGAAGGAGTTTTTCTTTTATAGCAAGTCCACTCGCATAATCAACTAAACTTCCATCCGAACCAATTACACGATGACACGGAATAATTATTGCAATTGGATTTTGTCCGTTTGCTTTTCCTACAGCACGAACAGCTTTTACATCTCCAAGTTTTTCTGATAATTTTTTATAGCTGATTGTTTTTCCGTATGGAATTTTTTGTAGTTCTTTCCAAACTCTTTTCTGGAATTCTGTTCCCTCAATATCAAGCGGAGCATCAAACTTTTTTCTTGTTCCATCAAAGTATTCTTTTAGTTGATTGAAAATCCCGAATAGATATGGATCAGTACTGCGTAGTTTTGTTGCTGAGGATATTTCTTTGTTTTCTTTTTTAAGATTTAGAAATACTTTTTTTATTCCTTTTGATGAAACCAGGACAGTAATTTTAATTCCGGAAATTGTTTCTTCGGAGAAGTAGTTTGAATCAGACATATTCAGACACCATTAAATAAAAAAGGCTGCCATGCACAGCAGCCCATAAAAATTATTACAAAACTAATTATGCAGGCACAACATTTATCGCAGGATTAACATCACGCTTTAACAATCCTTCAATCGCAGTAAGTGTTCCGCTGATAGAACTTGGACAGCTTCCGCAAGCGCCTTGATATCTAATCTTAACAGTGTAACCTTCCAAACCTAAAACTTCTAAACCTCCGCCATCACCTGCAAGCGCCGGTCTAACTTTTTGATCAAGCAAAACATTTATTTGTTTTAAAAGTTCGTTTGATTCTGCATCGGTTACGGTAATTTCTTTTTCAGCAGGAATTAAATTCTTATCAAATGATTTTAAAAAATTAATAAACGGTCTCTGTATTTGTCCCCAATTATTTTCAGAGTTTTTTTCAATCGTAACAAACTTATCCATATAAAAAACAGAAACAACACCATCAATTTCGAAAATACCTTTTGCAAATGGATCATCTTGTGCGGATATTTTATCTGGATATTGTCTTGTTTCCTGATTTAGTAATTTTTCATTTAAAATAAATTTTAATGCATGTGGATTTGGAGTTAAATCAACATCTTCAACCATTAACATAATTACACCTTTTCTTATTTATACTTGATCTAAAAATAAACTTTCAAAATTAACTCCGCAAGTCAGTTTAGAGTTATGTTGATAAAACACATAATTTTCTTTTTAGAATTGCAGTTAAAGGCTATTTTTGTAAACAAATTTTGAGAAATGAATGAAAAAAATATTAGTTGTGTTTACCGGCGGAACTTTTTCAATGATGATTGATGAAAAAACCGGCGGCGCTATTCCAAGATATTCCGGAAATGAATTACTTGGAATGATTCCGGAAGCAAAATCTTTAGCAGAGATTGAATGTTTTGATTTTGGAAAATATCCGGGTCCGCATGTTACTCCGGAACTTATGCTTGATTTATCAAAAAAAATAAACGCAAAATTAAAGGAACAAAAATACGATGGCGTAATTGTAACACACGGAACAGACACGCTTGAAGAAACAGCATACTTTTTAGATTTAACAATTAAAACAGAAATTCCTATAGTTGTTATTGGTTCAATGAAAAACAGCTCGGAGCCTGATTGGGATGGACCTAAAAATTTAATTGATGCAATAAATATTTGTTTAAATGAGAATTCAAAAAATCTTGGCGTGCTTGTATGTCTAAATGGAGAAATTAATGCTGCAAGTGAGGTAACAAAAATTTATTCTGATTCTGTGGAATCATTTAAAAGTTTAGATTTT
>JBDTRQ010000060.1:0-2182 GCA_039931535.1 Ignavibacteriota bacterium | reverse complement strand
AGTTGTTGGAGTTTTCTCATCTCGTCCAGATCTTCCGGAGTATCGAAAGCATAATAAGCAGCGCCTTTATTTACCAGCTCGTCACAATATTTTTTGTAAATGTCCAATCTTTCCGATTGCATGTAAGGTCCAAAATTTCCACCATTTTCAGGTCCTTCATCAAAATTTAATCCAACCCACTTAAGAGCATTTATTAAATTCTCCACAGCGCCTTCCACAAAACGATTGCGATCAGTATCTTCAATCCTTAAAACAAAGGAGCCGTTATTGTGTTTTGCAAATAGATAATTATACAGTGCGGTACGCAATCCCCCAACGTGTAAATAACCAGTTGGGCTTGGTGCAAAACGTACTCGTGGAGTTTCATTAATCATTTTTGGAATTCCTAAAATTGAATAAATAAAAATACAAAATCACTTTTGTATTTCTGAATAGGGTAGAGCGGGGAAAAGCAAACACTACTTTTTAGTTGCTTTATTCTCTGTGTAGTATTTTACTTTTTCTATAAACTCCTGGCTGTCAATCGGTTTTGGAATATAATCTGTTGCACCGGCTTCCAAACATTTTTCACGATCACCTTTCATTGCAAAGGCTGTTAGTGCGATTATAGGAGTTTCTCTGTAATCATCAAGCTCGCGAATTTTTTGTGTCGCTTCAAATCCGTTCATTACAGGCATTTGCATATCCATCAAGATAAGATCATAATACTGTTCCTGAACTTGCTCGTAAGCCTGCAATCCATTTTCAACAACTACAATTGATTCAAAATTATTTTTCTTTAACAAACGTGTTACAATAATTTGAGAATGTTTATAGTCTTCTACCAGCAATATTTTAACCGAATCTTTAACTGCTTTAACTTCTTCGGGAGTTGAAGGTTCGTCGTATCTATTGATCATTGCAGTTACGGTTTCTGCAAGATCTTCAATGTTTGTGCTGCTTTTATGGAGTAAATCAGAAAACAATCCATCAATCTTTTTAAGATCATTCTGATAGGATTCTTTGCCAGTATAAATTATAATTGGAAGTTTTGAAAAACTTTTATTCGATTTTATCATCTTGATCAAATCAAAACCGTTTACAACAGGCATATCAAGATCGATAATTGCAAGATCAAGATTTAGATTTTCAATCATACTAATAACTTTAGCAGATTGATGTTCTGCAATCGCATTAAATCCAGCTTGCTCAACCGCTTCTTTTATAAGATTGAGTGTAGGTATATCATCATCAACAATAAGAATGTTAGAATCTTTTTTAAGTTTATAACTTGTTAATACTTCAACCAAAAATTTATAGTTGATTGGTTTAACAAAATACTCTACGGCGCCCATCATAAAAGCTTTTTGCTGTTCTGCTTCCACAGAGCAAACGATAACTGGCATGTGTTTAGTAAGTGGATTTTCACGGAATTGTTTTAAAAGTTCAAATCCATTTGCATCAGGCAAAATAATATCCATTATCACCGCAAGAAATTGCTGTGTTTCAACAATCTTCATCGCTTGCTGTGCTGAGTTTACAATTGTTGGCTCGTATCCCCATTTAGATAAATAATTACTTAAAAGTTTTGATGTTGCGTAATCATCTTCAACCACAAGGACTTTATTTTTTGTTCCAACTGGTTTTGGAAGTTCAGCTAATTGTCCTTCAATTGAAGTAAGAATTTCTCCTGCAACCGAAAAAGTGTAAGTTATTCCTTTTCCAATTCCACTTGAAATACTAATATCACCGCTAAGGTATTCGACATATTTTTTTGTAAGAGATAAACCAAGTCCGGTTAAATTTCCAAACTTAGTAGTGTAAAGTTCATTTAAAGCAAAAGGCTGGAAAAACTCTGTGTGTTTCTTTGCATTTAAACCTGGGCTTGTATCAGAAATTCTGAAAACAAGTTTTTTATTGTTGGGTGCAGAAACTGAAAGTGAAATTTTTCCATGTTCGGTTAATCGAACTGAATTAGTTAAAATATTTAGAAGTATGTAACGTAATTTTTGAGTATCAATTTTTATTTTATCAGGAATACCCTCATCAATATCAATCACGAATTCAATTCTATTTTTGTCAATTTTTGAACTAAATAATGAAACAACTTCGTTTAAATAATCTTTAAAGTTTACAGAGGTTAGATTTATTTTTGTAATTCCGCTTTCGAGTTTGCTTAGATCGATCAAATCATTTATAACAG
>JBDTRQ010000059.1:0-5521 GCA_039931535.1 Ignavibacteriota bacterium | reverse complement strand
GAAGCTTATGTAAAAGTGGAAGGAATGAATAAGCGAAAAGCCGCGGAAGATTTTTATTTTCTTGAAAAGCTTGCAAAGATTTATCCAATTGGTGAAATAAAAACTACTTTTGTGCATCCATCAAAACGAGCCTCGTGGCGTGTGCCGTTTGGTACAGGTAAAAGTGTTGATCGATATTTATCAAATACACGCGATGAATATTTACTTTATGATCCTAATTGTTTTAATGTGCTAAAAACCTGGTTGGAAGTATTTTATGATCGATCACTAAGTCAACCTGAACCTGCCCGTACGGCAGGCGGACTTGTTTCAGGCTCTTCGGATTTTATAGATAAAACAAAAGAGATTCCGAACCAATCCGCCGGAGGCGGACGGAATGACACAATAATAAGCCAAAGTTCATTATTCAAGATTGCCCAAAACATTCATCCCTCGCTCTACAATTTTTTAGTTCAGCAGGACTTTGAAAACTTCACTAACAAAGTTTTAGAAAATAACAGTAATCCGTCCGAAGCGGAGAAACAAAAACATTTTTGGTTTGATGCTTTCAGAACATTAAAACTAATTCATTATCTTCGTGATGAAAATTATCCGAATATAAATATGTTTGATGCGATTGATGAGATGTTAAAGATGTTGAAAATTGAAAATAATATTAAAAGAAGCGCAGCAATTCCCGATTTAGAAACACAAAAAAAATACTTAATACTGCTTAGAAAGATTCAAAGTTAAATGATAATTAAAACTAACCCCGATGAATTTGAAAATTTTGTTGTTGATGCTTCCAACTTTAAAGGAAATTGTGAAGCTGTTTATTTTCCTGAAAATGGGGATGATATTGTTTCCGTAATTAAAGATGCAAATGCAAATAAAACTAAGGTTACTATTGCAGGAAATGGAACCGGCTTAACTGGTGCACGTGTTCCGCAAAATGGAATCGTAATTGCAACAGATAAGCTGAATAAGATTTTAGAAATAAATCCATCAGAGTTTTATGCTGTGATTGAACCTGCAGTTTTATTATCCGATTTTCAAAAAGAAATTAAAAAGCAAAATCTTTTTTATCCGCCTGATCCTACAGAAACAAATTGTTATATAGGTGGAACAGTTGCAACAAACGCTTCTGGTGCGAAAACTTTTAAATACGGTCCAACTCGTGATTACGTTATTAGTTTGCAGCTTGTTCTTCCTGATGGTGAAATTCTTGATCTTGAACGAGGGAAACAAAAAGCAAATGGATACGATCTTACACTAACAACTCAATCAGGTAAGAACATAGCTTTACAAATTCCTGATTACAAATTTCCTGCAGTTAAAAATGCTTCGGGTTATTTTGTAAAAAGAGATATGGATGCAATTGATTTATTTATCGGATCAGAAGGTACGCTTGGAATTATTACAAAAATAAAACTTAAACTTCTTCCACAGCCTGAAGATACGATTTCCTGCGTATTATTTTTTGAGGATGAAACAACTGCATTAAATTTTCTTGAAGAAGCAAGAGACACATCTTATCAAAACAAAAAGAATAATATAAACGATAACATTAATGCTCTTGCACTTGAGTTTTTTGATGAACGTGCATTAAGGTTTCTATCCATAGATTTCTCCGCAATTGCTGAAAATGCTAAAGCAGCTATTTGGTTCGAACAGGAATGTACTGCCATTAACTTTGATGTTATTCTGGAAGCTTGGAATATTTTAATGCAGCAGCATAGTGTAAACGAAGAAACAGCGTGGTTTGCTTTTAGCGAAGCGGATAAAGAAAAAATAAAAGATTTTCGTCACGCAATTAGCTGGAAAGTAAACGAGTACATCACAAGAAACAATCTTAAAAAACTTGGAACCGATGTTGCTGTGCCGGATAATAAGTTTCGTGAATTTTATTTTACTTTACAAAATTGGGCAAAGCAAAGTAAAATAGATTTCGTGGCTTATGGTCATTTCGGGAACTCACATATTCATTTAAACTTTTTACCAAAGAATGATACTGAGTTTAACGATGGTAAAAAACTTTACAAACAAATTTGTGAAGAAGCTGTTAGACTTGGTGGAACAATCTCCGCAGAACACGGAATTGGTAAAGCAAAACGTGATTATCTTTTAATGATGTACGGCGAAACTAACATTCGCAAAATGGCAGCACTAAAAAAATCTCTTGACCCAAATCTTATTCTTGGGATAGGAAATATTTTTGTCGTAGCGTAGGAATCCTTTCCTGCGCTTTCTTTCTGATATCTTAATATCATTATTGTTTTTAACACGCACGAATGGATTCGTGCGCTACGTTTATTTCCCAATCTTATAATTCGTTCCTTCTTTGCTATCCTGCAAAACTACACCAAGCTCTTTTAGTCTATCGCGAATTGTATCTGAAAGTTGGTAATTTTTATTTTGCTTTGCTTCAGTTCTAAGCTTTATAAGCATTTCAATTAGTTCGCCAACAAGTTTATCATCGCCAGCAGTTGTTTTGTTAAAATCTACAATGCCAAGAACATTTTCTGCAGTTTTTGTTAAAAAAGTTTTTACATCATTATAAAAACTAACGTCAACATTTTCTGATGAAGAGATTATTCTGTTTACTTCTTTTACAAAATCAAAAATAACTGCAACAGCTTGCGAAGTGTTAAAATCTTCATCCATTGCCTCTTCAAATCTTTGATAGAATGATCTGAAATCAAACTCAGGGTTAATTCCCTGCCTATCGGCAGGTAGGCCAGAATTATTCTTTTTTATCTCATCATTAACTTTATTTACAAGATTGGTAATCTTCTCCAAACCTTTTTCTGCTCCAGTCAAAAGATCGTCTGTAAAGTTTAAAGGTCCGCGGTAATAAGCTTGTGCAAAAAACATTCTAATCGCTTCAGCAGAATATCTTTTTAACACATCTCTTGCAGTAAAAAAATTACCGAGCGATTTAGACATTTTTTCTTCGTTGATATTTAGAAAACCAAAATGCAGCCAGTATTTTACAAAAGGTTTTCCATTTGCTGCTTCACTCTGTGCAATTTCATTTTCGTGATGCGGGAAAATTAAATCATTGCCACCTGCATGAATATCAAATGTTCCTCCAAGATGTTTGCAGCTCATTGCAGAGCACTCAATATGCCAACCGGGACGACCATTGCCCCACGGGCTTTCCCAATAAGGCTCGTCGGGTTTTGCTTTTTTCCATAATGCAAAATCTAATGGATTTAATTTTTCTTCATTAATTTCTATTCGTGCACCTGATTCTAAATCCTCAATATTTTTTCCACTTAATTTTCCATATCCATTAAAATGTTTTACATCATAAAAAACATTGCCGTTTTTATTGTAAGCGAACTTTTTATCCACAAGACTTTTAATCATTCCAATAATTTCATCCATGTGTTCAGTGGCTTTAGGATAAACATCAGCTTTCTTGATTTTGAGTTTAGTTATATCATCAAAAAACGCATTTATATAATCATCAGTAAGTTCGTTTGGTTTTCTTTTCTCTTCATTCGCTTTCTTAATAATCTTATCATCAATATCAGTAAGATTCATAACAAACTTTACTTTGTAACCTTTGTACTCAAGATATCTGCGCACCATATCAGCCATTACGAATGAACGCGCGTTACCGATATGGAAGTAATCGTAAACCGTTGGTCCGCACATATAAATTCTAACTTCATTCGGATCAATCGGAATAAATTCTTCTACTTTTTTTGTAAGCGTGTTATAAAGTTTTAACATAATATTGATTTTTTTGTTTAATAATTGTTGATGCAAATATAAAGAAAATGGGAGATTGATATTTGTCTTTGCTTTTTGTGTATCTTCGTGCCTTTGAGACTTTGTGGCGAGAGAATTAGGAACTGCCACTAAGACACTAAGTCTCACTAAGATTTAAGTTTTGCTAACAGAGTTTTAAAATCATCAGGCAAATCAGAATCAAATCTTACAAGCTCTTTTGTATGTGGATGAATGAAGCCTAATGTTTTTGCATGCAACGCTTGCCTTGGCACTATTTCTAACAGATTTGTAATTCTGCTTTTTAGTTTGGGTGATTCATATCCTGAATGAATTTTATCTCCGCCATAAGTTTTATCACCAAAAATTGGTTTACCCATTCCTGAAAGATGAACTCTTATTTGATGTGTTCTACCAGTTTTGAGATTAAGTTTTAAATAGGATGCGAATTCAAATTCTTCAATCACTTTATAAAAAGTAGTTGCATCTTTTCCTTCTTTATCACTGATGGTAAACTTTTTTCTATCACTTTTACTGCGGGCAATTTTTTTGCTTATCTCACCTTCTTTTTCCTTAAACATTCCCCAGCAAATTGCGTGATATTCTCTTTCAATCGTATGCTTTGAAAACTGCGCAGCTAACTTTGCATGTGTGAAATCATCTTTTGCTACAACAAGCAATCCGCTTGTATCTTTATCAATACGATGAACAATTCCCGGTCTTCCAACTTCATTTATCGCGCTTAAAGATTTTGTATGATGTAGAAGCGCATTAACAAGCGTTCCCGTGTAATTTGCATAAGCAGGATGCGCAACCATTCCAGCAGGTTTATTTACGATAATGAAATATTCATCTTCATAAATTATATCGAGCGGAATTTCTTCCGCCTCAATATCTTCAGGTCGCGGCGAGATAAGTTGAATTGCTTCAACTTTATCAAACGGCTTAACATTATAGTTTGCTTTTACAACCAAGCCGTTAACTTTTACAAGTCCGGCTTCAATTGCTTTTTGTACTTTAGATCGTGTGGTATTTTCGATGTGATGAGTAAGAAATGTATCTATGCGTTCTTTTCTTTTTCCTTCGGGAACATCAATCAGAAATTTCTTTTCGGATATCAGCTTGCTCATTATTTATGTTTTCTTTTGTTATATCCGAATTGTTATCGCTGCCATTATTTGGAATTACAACAGCATTACTATCCAAAATCGTTTCAGTTGATGCGGGAGAAGTTTCTAATTTGCTTTCTACCTTTTCATCATCATCCTGATGTTTTTTGTAGAAAAAGACTAAAATTAAAACGCCAATTGTTACCGCGGCATCTGCAATGTTAAATACAGGCCAGCGATCGTAACTTCTTCCGAATAAAGTAAAATCAAAAAAATCAACATCAAAAAAATCAACAACTTTTCCGTAAAACATAGGAGCGTAATCAAAAAACACTCCGTAAAAAGTTCTATCGATCAAATTTCCAATAGCTCCACCAAGAATAAGAGCAATAGCAATTTTTAAGCTCCAGCTTTTATCACGTATAACATAAAGATAAAATATCAAACCAATGCTTGCTACTAAAGAAAAAATTGAAATGATTAGTTTGAAGTTGCTTCCGGGATCATAGCCAAAAGCCATTCCTGGATTTTCAACAAATGTAAATCTAAAAAAATCATCAATTATAGGAACCATTTGCCCAAGATACATTCCCTCATAATCTATATTCAGGAATGGAATCGAGAAACCTTTAACCATCAATTTTGAAACCTGATCAATAACTACAACAGCAAATGATATATACAACGCCTTCAAC
>JBDTRQ010000058.1:0-12551 GCA_039931535.1 Ignavibacteriota bacterium | reverse complement strand
GTAATATGATATGAAGTATTGCGGTTCAGTTCAATAGTACAAAAGGATGAAAAAAGGACTACATCTTTTTGATGAGTAAACTTTTAATGAAGGGGATATTTCAAAACGCCCAATCAATTTTAAAGCTATCTAAAAGATTGACTGGCTGTAAATTGCGAAATTAATATTTCCAACATTCCCATCCTGAATGACTCTGTTTATTTTTTGATCTTCCAAACCTTGCAGCTCGATATAGAACATCAACTCCATCGTTTATACTTGAGATCCGGTAAGCAGGAATTTCGGCACAATCGCAATGCTCTATCGCTGCCAGCTTAACTTGTGTTAATCCTTTCAAACTATCCAATGTTTGATTATAATCTTTTTGAATTAAGCCTACAAAATTTTTTACTCTTCCTGCATCATACACAACAACACTAACTGTTGTTTCAATACTACTTGCCAGTTTATCAAACGATTGACGGGCAAATCTTTTAGCGAATGCCGGTACATCTCCATCCTGTAAATTAATATCCAGTCTTTCCAATGGAGAAAGATCAAAATATGATAAATAAAGATTTTCAGGAGAAGCGATAATTGTTTTAGTAAATGGTATAAGTTTGCCGATAGTATAAGGTGTGCCTCCATAACAAGTAGAGAGTACTGTCAGATCAAATTTTATAGAATCAGAAGTGAAGTTTTTTATTCCGCTTGCAAAATCATCAATAGTGAAAGACCGGTCTGGATATGATTCATCATAACCCAATCCACCAACTTCAGGAATTTCGTGCCCGAAGTAGAAAAACATATTAATCAACTTGTTCTGATTAACAACATGGTATTGGCGATAAAAGGCAGCTTCAAGATTGAAGTTTGATTTTTCCTGGTCGCGCCAATATAATTCATTTGAGATGAGCTGCCCATTTCTATAATAATAGAATTCACCATCACGCTGGGAGAAAAATAACAGAAAGTGTGTTTTAGGTTTTTGGTGAAATATGAATACCTCTGCATTTGGATTCTGCTCCGCAATTTTTTTTGCATTCATTACAGTTACTTCATCTGCGTTGTGCTCATTATTGCTGGTATCATGGTATAAATAATCATTATCACCATGAATAAAAAATATAATTGAATAATGCGTTTTAAACGATTCAGATTCTGTCTGTTTAGAATCTTCCAGAACGGGCAGTTTAGGGCTGCATGAGGATAAAAGAACAGTAAGCACCAAGCAACCTATCACTAATTTAAAGATGGGGTGCAAGGCACCCCTGACCGATTGATTTTTCGGTTTACTCACTTAATTGACCGATAGTAGAGCGGTTTTATAATATGAGTATAAGAATAATAAGTATCAATAACGCAGCGACGAGACTGATGGTTATCATCTGATCAGCTTGTGCCATATTTTGAACTACGTAATTAGAAAAGTTATTAAGCTGTGAATCCGGTACACGTTGATAGCCATTAACTCCTGCAAGTTCATCCTGGTTTTCTTTGAGTATGGATTTTAAGCCATCAACACCAGCCTGATCTTCTTTAGAAACTAAAAAAGAACCTTGGACTTTGTCCAAAGCTTCAGACATATCCTTAAATGAATTTTCAAGGATTGCGCGTTTTTCTGTTACGTTCTCTGTTGCCTTTACTTTTTTTGCAACCTCGCTGAAATGTTTTTGTAGTTCACCTTTTCCACCGGCATTTACGGGGATAACGAGAACAAACATTATCAAGACTGAAACAAAAGTTATTATTGCTTTCATAGTAATTCCTTTTATTAAATTAATTAATCTGTAAAAACTTATCCAACAAACTGTTTTAAAGAAATAGACCAATGGGATGAAAAAGGAACTACATCTTTATGTAAAGTGAATAAATAAAATTATTTCTATTCTTTTGGAATATTATGTTTAATCTTATTCCAGGATTCATTAAAGTCCATCTTAACAAAAGTCGGACTTTCATTGTTATGACAGCTTATACAAAATTCCTCAAGCTTTTCATTAACGATTAATCCTTTTTCGACTGCTAATTTTTTATCCTTCATTACTTTCATATCTTTATAAGCTGATCCGGCTCCATGGCAGGTCTCACATTGTACACCATCTTCAACTTTAAATTTCTTACCTAACATTGTTGCATCAAGATTATATCCGGTTACATGACATTTTAAGCATTCCCAGGTTTCAGAGGCTGGTTTTAAAAAACCTTTTGCCTTAGCAATCTGATTTGCTGTATCTGTTTTCAAAGTTTCAAATGCTTTTGAATGAGCACTGTTTTGCCAGATTGAAAGTTGGTTACCTTGCTTTTCAGTTTTATGACACATACCGCAGGTTTCGGCACCTACATAGGTGTTGCCACTCTGGGATAAAATTGATGTTAAAGGTAATAGCATAATCGCTAATAGATAATAAAATGAGTGTCTCATAAAAACTCCACCTAAAAATGATAAAATAAAAATACATTTAACTTTAGAAGACATAATTAATCCTTTCAGTTTTTAAACTACAGGGAAAGCAAGTTTAAGATTGACTTTGTATTGTTTTATCTTGCCATCTTCCACACTTGCCAATTGTTTTATTACTTCAAATCCTGTTATTCCCTTTACGGTTTTTGAAGCTTTACTTAATGCTTGAGCAATTGCATCATCGAAACTTTTCGAAGAAATACCGATGATCTCAATTACTTTTACTGCACCTTCACTAATTTGGTTACTCATAACTACTCCTTTTATTGAAATTAATTAATAAAAAAATAACGGTTCTACTTTACTTTAAAATTAAAATAATGATTTCGTATAATCATTAGGAAAATTTATTTCAATGCTATTCTTAAACGGCTAAGAATAGTAATTCTTAGATTCGTTTTAATTTTGGTAATAAATTATAAATGACAATAAAGCGACACAATCGAGCAAAGGGATGAAAAAGGGATTAAACCTTTCGGATAAGATAACCCTATAAGTGTATGTTAAGTCCGGACTATTTTTTTCTACCTGCAAAAAAAACAACTCCACCGATTACAATTACACCTATACCAACAAATGGTCCCCAATTCACTGAGTTATTTTTATCTGCCGTAATTTCCACGCTTCCAAGATCCACAACTTTTTCTCTCGTAACATAATTAAATCCGGTGTACAGAGTCATTAGTAAGCCTATTGCCATAATGACTATACCTATTGTTTTTGCGTTCATATATTTGACACTCTTTTAATTAATAATAATATTTTTTTGCAAATCTTTTTCACTGTGCATTTTTAACCTGGTTTTATAAAGCAATCTTATCGTCAAAACTCATTTAGTTTCTTCCCATTGTCTCTTAATGAATTCCCAGCCGCAATTTAAAATATTAATTTACAGCTGAGAATTAGGGAACTGTGCCTCGTAGTAATTATATCAAGATTTGTACATCTGATCAATAGTGCAAAGGGATGAAAAAGGTATTAGACCATTCTGATTAGTAGGTTGGGGGAAATTGATTGAAGTAATAGTTAGAGTATATTTGAAATTATTTTCAAGCGAAGAATTTCTAAAAATCGAGTGCTGCCATTACGTGCAATAACTTACATATTAATTATTATAGCTTTAGAATTCCGTAGAAGTATCTTCTAAGCTTGGAATTGACACGGCAAAGTTCTAAAGAAAAAACAATCAAATAAAATTAATGTTTTAACAGATTTACTATTCCTGCTGTTAAATATTTCAATTGTTTGTATCAGAACTTTCTTTCTGTCGTGTTTTTGACACAGCCGCCATAACGCCCAAACCAATTATTATTAGTACACCTATGATAATCCAAACTGGTGAAGCGCCTAATTCACTAGCAGCCCAAGCTAAACCACCGGCGACAAATGCTGTTCCAATTAAATATATTATTAAGTTCGACATCTTAAATTTTCTTTATTTTATAAAATAAGTTTTCTGCTTATTTGTTTCGATAATTTTTCCAGAAAGAACCGAATCCTTTGCCTACAGCGCTTATATTTTTTGCTATAGGCATTACAGCATTTTCTATCCCATTGCGAATTTTAGTTTCTGCATCCAAAATTTTATCCACATGTTCTTTTACATTAATAATTATCGATTTTGATATATGAAGCTGTGATTCGATTTCATTAATAACACGAGTTATTTTTTTTGAAAGATCAGCAATTGAATCCAGGAATGCAGCAATTTTGTATGATAACTCTTGTATGCTCACACTAATCGAATGCAATGATTTAACAATCTGATAAAAAAAATAAATCAGTGCAAGACAAAGAGCTGATGCTGATATAAGCGATATAATTACTAAAATTTCTGTTAAATTCATTTTTTTAACTTATGATTTCTTGGTTTCATTATAAGCGTCAATTCCGGCTTTAACTGATGATTTCAATCTCTCAGTTTCGGTTTCAATTTTTTCTTTACCTGAATATAAAACATCTTTTGTTTTTGATTTTGCATCATTAAAAACTCGCTCAGCATCTTGAAGTATTTGATCAGGTTTTGATTTTATATCATTCATTATCATTGTGTATTTTCTTTTGCCTTCATTAATCAATTCGCCCGCTTTGTTTTTTGTTTCAGTATAATATTTATCGGCTTCATCAATATATTCTCCGGATCTTTGTTTTATATCTTCTCTAAAATCTTTACCGCTTTTGGGAGTTGTTAATAATGCAATAATTGCCCCAACAGTACCACCCGTTAATAATCCGATCAGGAAACCTTTAGTGCTATTAATATTACGTGACATAATAAATTCCTTTCATTTAATTATAATACTACTTCAAATTTTATTTCAATTTAAATGTATATATGGATTTAAATTGAATCAATCGAGCAAAGGGATGAAAAAAGGACTAATCCTTTGATGAGAAAATTTACCTGAAGTGCTTTTATGGTTGTTCCTTTTTCTTCCTCTACCTTGGTTTAGAAAATTCATCAAGTCTTTCTGATTCGAGAAGCGAGGCAATCCATTTTGTGCTTTCATTGTTTTCAAATGCGAACTTAACCGTCATAGTAAGTGGAATGGAAAGAATTGCCCCGACTAATCCAAGCAACGCGCCCCAAAAAATAAGTGAGATAAATACAACCAATGTTGATAGCCCAAGTTTTCTGCCCATCAGACGGGGTTCAATTATATTGCCAATTATAAAGTTCACGGCAATATATCCCAAAGACACCATCGCAGCGCCTCCGATTCCTAACTGAATAAAAGCCAATATAATTGCTGGTATGGAAGCGACGATAGATCCAATATTAGGAATGTAGTTTAGTAGAAAAGCAAGAAATCCCCAAAGCACCGGATAATCTACGTTTAAGAAGTACAACCAAGCTGTAATTAAAATTCCTGTTGCTAAACTGATCAAAGTTTTAATGATCATATAGCGTTTCATATCATTAGCAAACTTTGTGAATTGTGGAAACACCTGTTTTGGATCGCCAAGTGCAGTACGAAGCTTTACCGGAAAGCTTGAGACCTCAAGCAAAATAAAAGCTACTGTAAGAAGAATTAAAAGAAGACCGGACAAAATAGAGCTTAATCCTGATAGAAAGCTCGCAGTAAGTTTCATTATCACTTCAGGGTTAATATATTCAAGAAAAAACTTTTTGTTTACTGCTATACCTTTGCTTTTCAATAGTGAAGTAAGTTCCAAAATCTGTTCTTGAATACGTGCCTGCAATACTGGTAATTCACCTATAAAGCCGCTAAAAGATGACCCAATTTGTGCACCTATTAAAAGTATAATCGCTACCAAAACAATCATAACAAAAAGCACTGCAAAACCAGATGGAATATGTTTTTTCTTTAACCATAGCACTGATGGAATACTAAGCAATGCAATGAAAAAAGATATAAGGAATAAAACTACAATTGATTGGGCTAGATAAATCCCTGCGATTATTATCACTAAAGCTGCTGCACCAACTAGGACGCGCATTCCGCTAGAAAGATTAATTTGCTCAGACATAAATTTATGTAGATGCTTTTTTTAATCTGAAATAAAAAAGCTTAAAGAGTTTAAACTTTGTTTTCCATTTTAATTGCAGTGACAAAAAAGTTTTGTTAGCTATAGCACGTTTAAAGTGCACGTCGTCCGTTAATTAAATTTACTACGATCATTATAATAGCAATGACCAAAAGAACGTGTATTACACCGCCCATCGTGTAAGAGGTTACAAGTCCAAGTAACCATAAAACTATCAATACTACAGCGATTGTGTATAACATAGCAAGTTTCCTTTCCGATTAAATTTATATGTTCAATTCTAATGTGAACTTATGGAGTAACATAAAGTAATTCAATCGAGCAAAGGGATGAAAAAGGAACTACATCCTTTAGATGTTCTAACGAAAGAAGTTTGCGTGTTGATTAAACTTTTAAAGAATAATATTAAAAATAAAAATCTAATTAGCCGTTATACTTGATAAATTAAAAACCACCCAGCAGCCAACTGCCTTGTGCTTTTTCTAAAAGTAGTTTAAGCGCTTCAGAACTTTGTTTCAGATAGACCATAGTAGAATCAAAATTTTCTGCCCCAGATGTATTCATTAACAGCCTTCCTATTGTTCCTTCTCCTGATTGGAGACTATTCGTAATTTTTGCTAAATCATTCGTGATGGCGGCTGTATGTCCGATGGTCGATTTTACAGCTATCAGAATACTGTCAAGCTCACCTGCTTTGTCCATAACTACTTTAAATTCATCGGAACCTTCTTTTAAATTAATAATAGTAGCTTGGAAATTTTGTCTCCAGGTTTTATCCATCATTAGCCTGCCAATGGTTCCTTCTCCTGATTCTATATTTGATGAAATCTTAGCCAAATCACCCGTAATAAATGCTGTATTATCAATAGTAGTTTTTAATGATATCATAATATCATCAACATCAATTGGTTGAGCTGTTTGAATTACATCATTATTCTCTATACTTTTTTTTCCACCAGTTCCGGGATTTATAACTAAAACCTTATTACCTATAAGACCTTCTGAACCGATAGTAGCAACAGCATCCTTCTTAATAAATTTTCTACTGCTTTCATCAATAACAATTTCAACTCTAACAGTTGTATCACTTACTAAACTTATACTTTCTACTGTTCCGATACTTATTCCGGATAAGCGTACATTATTTCCTGCCTGAAGACCGGCAACATCTTTGAACACACCTGTTAAACGGAATGTGCTCTTGAACAATAGCTGTTTTTCCCCGATAAAATATATTGCTATAATCAATACCACTAAACCAAGAGAAACAAATATTCCAAGCTTGATTTTATTAGTTGATTTTTTTTTCATTTTAAATACTCCTGCTTAATTGCATTCTGTTTCATTCAAAAAATGATCGTACCCAAGGATCTGCAGACTTCTCCAGATCGTCAAATGTTCCTTCTGCCGCACATATTCCGCCTTTGATTACAATAATTCTATCAGCAGTTAGTCTGGTGCATTCAATATCGTGAGTAATAATTATGGAAGTTGTATGGTATTTCCTTTGTACTTCCAGAATGAGATTACTTATTTCTTTTGATGTTATTGGATCCAGCCCGGTTGTGGGTTCATCATAAAGCATTATCTCTGGTTCTAAAATTAATGTGCGCGCTAAACCTAAACGCTTGCGCATACCTCCGGAAAGTTCTGAAGGTGTTTTATCAATTGCTTTATCAAGTCCAACATTATGCAATGATTCTTTTACAAGCGAGTCTAATTTTTCTTTTGATATAGAATTCAATTGCTTTCTTAAAGGAAATTCAAGATTCTCTCTAACTGTCATGGAATCATAAAGCGCTCCGCTTTGAAAAAGGAAACCAATCTTTTTTTGTATCTCAATCAATTCCTTATCTTTTAACTCAGAAATATCTTGTCCGAATATTAAAAGTTTACCGTCATCAATTTCTACCAAGCCAACAATACATTTAATAAGTACTGATTTACCGGTTCCCGATTGTCCGAGTATAGCAAGGTTTTCTCCTTTATTAATAACAAGATTAATATCTCGCAATACGTGATTTTTTCCGAAAGATTTTTTAAGATGCTGCATTTCAATCACAACATCACCCTTCTGCTCATTAACGGTTTTAGCTTTGGTTTTAACTTCCATATCGGTTTTATTTTCTTGCATTATTCTAACTGCTTAATTTTAACCTTGAAGCAAACTTGTAATTTGCACTGCTATCATATCTATTATAAAAACCATTAATGATGATAAAACCACGGCTGAATTTGCTGCTTCACCTACACCCTCAGTACCTTTATTTGAATTATATCCTTTATAACTTCCAATAAGCCCGATAAAAAAACCAAAGAAAAAAGTTTTAAATATCGCTGGTATCAGATCATTAAATTCCAAACTTTGAAATATCTGAGAAAAAAACAAATAAGCACTTACATCTCCTTTTATATTAACACCGACAAGTGAGCCTAATAAACCAAAACCATCAGCAAGAATTACCAGGATCGGAAGCATTAATGTTGCAGCAAGAACTCTTGTAACAACAAGATATTTATATGGATTTGTGTCTGATACCTGCATCGCATCAATTTGTTCGGTTACATTCATAGATGCAAGTTCTGCACCGATACCTGATCCAACTTTTCCGGCAAAGATTAATGCTGTTATAACAGGTCCAATTTCTCGTATAAGTGAAACTGCCACCATTGCAGGCAGCAAAGACTCAGATCCAAATTTTGCCAATGTAGGTCTTGACTGAATAGTTAGTACAAGTCCAATTATAAATCCGGTAATTGCAACCAAAGGAAGAGACTTGTAGCCGATCAAAAAAGATTGCTTCATTACCTCACTAAACTCGTATGGCGGTTTAATTACTTCTTTGAAAAAACGAAAAGTAAAAGTTGTAATCGATGCAACTTCTAAAATGAATTTTTTAAACATCGAATCTGTTATAATCTCTGCAGATTCTTCTATTACGATTTCAGTTGTTCCGTTTTCAGTTTGGAATTGTTGTAATATCTTTTTTTCCATTTGTACATTTATGACTATTTATTCTTGGATGATGTTAGACAGAATTATGAGAATATGCAATAAGGCAAAAGGATGAAAAAAGGACTACATCTGTTGGTCGAATATTATTTATAAAAAGTAAATGCTTGAGAAAACAATTATTAATAATTATTTGTTGAGTCTATTATACACCTCAACAATTCATCGGTTTGATAAGGTTTTGAGATATAATTATCAAAGCCAGCTGATAGAAAAGATTCACGATCACCAAAATTTGCATAGGCAGTAATTGCTATTACAGGGATTGTTTTACCTATTTCTGTATTCCTGATTTCCTTCATTACCTCAATACCATTTTTCCCAATGCCAAGATTAATGTCCGTAATTATTAATTGATAATCATTTTGTGAAAATAATTCGATTGCTTCTTTACCATCTTTGGCAAGATCAATTTGAAAATATTTTCTAAGCTGTCTATCCATTACCTCTCTACTTATTTGGTCGTCTTCAACTATAAGTATTCTTTTAGCTGGCTTTTTCGATATTTCAGACATAAGGAATGCCTCCTGAGTTTATTCTCATTGGTAAAATATTACACACAGTTATAGCAAAAAACTTTAGAAGTATCAGATATGATATCTTCGATTGAGAATAAAATAAAATTTTCACCTGATTGATCCGCAAATAATAATCCAGCGGCTTTACTATTGTAAGCAACTATTTGTCTATTCCGATTTAAAATTACAGCCAGACTGGGATATCCTTCCAAAAGCTGAAAAATCAACGGCTGGTTAATTATAAGCTGTTTGTCACTTTGCAGTTCTTGTTCGTTTGAGCGGTCAGGAGAATCAAAGTAAGTCGTGGGTTTATAGTTTGTATTCATAATCATTCATTTGGCATTTTTTTTAAAATATTTTCATCAATATATTTTAATGCATCTTCTCTGGTCTTATGGATATTTAGCACTCTGTCTAATCTTGTTGCATGAAATATATCGGACAATGAAGTGCCCGGCTGAACAATAATACTAAATTTAACATTCTCCGAAAATGATTTTTTAGTACAAACTACCAATGCACCTATAAAAGAGGAGTCACAAAACTCACACAAACTTAAATCGATGATAATATTTCTTTTACCATTATCAATATCATCTCTAATTCTATTTCTAAAAGCTACTGTTTCTTTAAGTGTAGCACGTGGAAAGTTTAATGTCTCAATACAAATATCCCCAATTACTTCATTAATAAAATCATTATTATACATCATTAATCCTTACGTTTAATTTATACCAAATCACTGTTTACAAATAAATATCATAACTTTTAGAAAACACTATTTCTGTTTAAGGGCTTCTGAAACAACATCAATAATTTCTGTTTTAGTAAAAGGTTTAGACAAATAGTGCGAACAACCTGCTGATATAAACTTCTCTCTATCCCCTGCCAATGCATAAGCAGTGGTCGCAATAATTGGGGTAAATTCATATCCATCAATCTTTCTAATTATAGTTGCTGCTTCCTTTCCATCCATTCCACGATTTAAATTAATATCCATAAATATTATATCATACTTTTTCTTTCTTAACAACTTAGCGGCAAATTCTGCATCCATAGTTGTTTCCAACTCTACATAATCTCTCAAATATCTTTTCATAACCTGAAAAACAAGTGGATCATCGTCAACCAATAAGCCAAGTGGTTTTCCTAATTTTGTTTCCGGGTATTTTGTTGATGTAAGTTTTTCTGATGCAGTCGGTTCTTTCAAAATCTCTAAAGCATTTGTAACCGGTAATATTACTTTAAATGTCGATCCTTTTCCTACTTCGCTTTCAACCGTAATTGTGCCTCCGTATTTTTCAACAAGCTTTTTTGTAATACTTAACCCTAAACCAGAGCCTTCAAAATTTCTACTGTAACCTTCACTAACCTGCCGGAATTCTTCGAAAATAGATTGGTAATCGTTTTTAGCAATACCTATTCCTGTATCAGTTACACTTATTTCTACAGAATCATCATATTGTGACACGCTTGTAGTAATGCTTCCCTCACTAGTAAATTTAATAGCGTTATTAATAAGATTATTTAGTATTGAGTAATAAGCGCGCGCATCGAAGTTTATAAAGATTGACTCCGAACTGAATGACGAAATTAATGATAAACCTTTTTCTTGAGCCGTTACTTTGAACAGAGTTATTACTTCTTTTGTTATAACAACTAGTTCAACCTTTTGAAATTTTATTTCCTTTTTTTCGGTTTCTAATTGCGATAAATCTAAAATTAAGTTTAATGTTTCCGATAATCTATTACCGCTTTTACAAATGGTCTCCGCCATCACTTTAATTTCGGGAGATACAATTTCCTGTCGTATAATTTCTGCAAATCCCAATATACCTACCAATGGTGTCCTTAATTCGTGACTCATATTTGCAAGAAAATTAGATTTTAACCGACTCATCTCTTCAGCTTTTTCTTTAGAATTAATCAGTTCCTCATTTATCTTCTTCTGCTCAGTAATATCCTCCTTAACAGCTAGATAGTGTATTATCTCTCCAGTATTATTTACGATTGCAGAGATTGAAGCAGACTCCCAATAGAGTTCACCATTTTTCTTTTTGTTTTGAAATTCACCATGCCATTCTTTTCTGGAACTAATTGTATCCCAAAGAACTTTATAATCATTAGCTGATTTTTCTCCTGTCTTAAATATTCTTGGATTCTTACCCTGTAGCTCTGAAAATTGATAACCCGTAGTTTCTATTCCTTTTGGATTTACATATTCAATGTTTCCTTTAATATCAGTAATGATAATGGAAACCGGGCTTTGTTCAACTGCACTTGATAATTTAAGAATATCATCAAGCATTTGTTTTTGCGCGGTGATGTCTGATGCAACTCCGATCAGTCTCAATGGTTTGCCCTCTTTATCATTTATTAATGTAGTTGAAAGATGAACCGGAAACTCACTTCCATCTTTCCTTATATTTAACAATTCACCTTTCCATTCACCCTGTACTGTTGCTGGCAAAATTTCCTTCACAATTTCCGGCGGATTATTCAGCGAACGTATTATGGTAATCTGTTTACCAATCAACTCATTTTCTTCGTAACCATATGTTTTTAAAAAAGATTCGTTAACAAACAGAATCTTATCTTCCAAATCAGTTATGCTTACACATTCATTAATGCTTTTTAGAGAGTGAGCAAGCATTATAATTTCTTCTTCAGCCAGTTTACGTTCAGTAATGTCTTCCACAACTCCATCGAAATACAGGATATTATTATTAGAATCGCGAATCGCCTGAGCATTTTCCCTAACAAAGAAAACAGTTCCGTCAAGACGAGTCCAGGCTGATTCAAAATTAATTACTTGGCTATGTTTTTCTATCATTTCAATAAAATCTTTACGCGAATATGATGGACCGAAACCGCCTTTTTCTATATTCCTGGAAGCAAGAGCACCAAACGAAGGATAACCAAGCATTTTAACTAATTCCTTATTTGCCATAAGTATAGTTCCCTCACGTGTTGTTCTGTAAAGACCAATTTTAGCATTATCGTAAAGTTTGTGAAATTGATCTTCGCTGAATTCTAATTTTTCTTGTATCTGTTTCCGTTTTGTAAT
>JBDTRQ010000057.1:0-7585 GCA_039931535.1 Ignavibacteriota bacterium | reverse complement strand
GTATCATTATTCTTTTTCATAATTCAGGTTGTAACAGGAATTCTTCTGTTGTTCTATTACAAAGGCAGTTCAGACCTAGCATATGAAAGTATTCATTTTATTATGTCCAAAGTTCAATTTGGATGGCTGATAAGATCAATACATAGTTGGTCTGCTAATCTTTTTATTTTAAGTGTATTCATACATATGTTCAGTGTGTACTTTGAAAAATCTTACAGAAAACCAAGAGAGATGACATGGATTACTGGTGTAATTATGTTTGTTCTTTCATTAGCCTTTGGATTCAGTGGTTATCTGCTTCCCTGGAATGAGCTTGCATATTTTGCAACTAAAGTAGGAACAGATATAGTTGGCGCAGTTCCTTTTGTTGGTGAAACTCTAAAGTATTTTCTTAGAGGCGGAGATGATGTGACTGGAGCCACGCTCTCAAGATTTTTTGGATTTCACGTAGCACTGTTTCCCGGCATATTTACTTTTTTGCTTATTATGCATCTCCTTTTTGTGCAACGACAGGGGATGAGTGAACCATTGGAGTTTAAGAATAAAGAAAAAGAAGAAAAAAAGACTATGCCTTTTTTCCCAAACTTTATACTTAGAGACCTTTTACTTTGGCTTGTGGTTTTAAATATTTTGGCAATTCTTGCTGTTTTTTTTCCGGCTGAACTTGGATTAAAAGCAGATCCACTTGCGTCTGCTCCTGCTGGTATCCAACCAGAGTGGTATTTCCTGTTTATGTTCCAAACTTTAAAATTTTTACCCGCACATATTTTATTTATCGAAGGCGAAGTAGTGGGTGTGCTGCTGTTTGGACTGGCAGGTGTGTTATGGTTATTAGTTCCAGTGTGGGATAGAAAAAGTGCAAGAGGTCAGCAAAACCGCTTAATCAATTACATAGGAATATTTTCCGTTATGTTTATTATCATTCTTACCATAATCGGATGGGTATTAAAATGATTTATATACCTAAACTTAAAATTGTTTCTTCAATTTTATCAATAATACTTGTGCAATTTGCTTATGCTGGTGTTGATGAGTGTTTAAATTGTCATCAGGCACTTGAAGATAATCCCTCACAATTATTTGTTGAAGATGTGCATTATAAAGCAGGGTTGTCGTGCAAAAGTTGTCACGGGGGAAATTCAAATAGTGATGATATGGAATTCGCGATGAGCAAGTCCGAAGGATTTATTGGGGTTCCAACGCTAAATAATATTTCAGAAGTATGCTCTAATTGTCATTCTAATTATGAATATATGAAAAACTACAACTCAAGTATTCATACAGATCAATTCACAAAATTAAAAGAAAGTGTTCATGGCAAATTGGCCGTAAATGGAAAAGGAATGATACTTCAATGTATAACCTGTCATAATGCACATGGTATTAAGAAAGTAAATGATCCTAAATCACCGGTTTATCCCACTAATGTTCCTCAAACTTGTAATAAGTGCCACGGCAATGCTTCGTTTATGCAATCTTATAACCCAGCAATATCAGTTGATCAATTAACCAAATACAGAACCAGTGTCCATGGTGTTCTGAATTCCAAAGGTAATATAAAGGTTGCGGAATGCGCAAGTTGCCACGGTAGTCATGATATTTTCGAAGCAAATGATGTTAGATCAAGTGTTTACAAACTAAACATACCCAATACTTGCAGTCATTGCCATAGTGATAAAGAATATATGAAAGACTTTAATATTCCAACAGGTCAGTTTGCAAAGTATCAAAATAGTGTGCATGGCAAGGCAGTTTTTGAGAAGCAGGATTTATCAGCCCCTGTTTGTAATGATTGTCATGGTAATCATGGCGCCACACCACCCGGGATTGAATCTATTTCTAAAGTATGTGGTAGTTGTCATGCTTTAAATGCAGAATTGTTTTCAGCTAGTCCTCACAAAAAAGCATTTGATGAAAAAAAATATCCAGAATGTGAGACCTGTCATGGTAACCATGAAATTCTTGTTGCTAAAGATCAGCTTTTAGGAGTTGATAAGGGTGCGATTTGTCTTAAGTGTCATTCTGAAAATGAAAATCAGAAAGGGTACTTTATAGCTAAGGAAATGAAAAAACTTATTGATAGTTTGATTATTTCAGATTCATTGGCAAAGTATATGGTTTTTCAAGCTGAACAAAAGGGAATGGACGTTGAAGAAATTAAATTTAAACTGCGGGAAATTCATCAAGCAAGATTAGAAGGAAGAACCATAGTACATTCATTTGATGTAGCAAAATTTAAAGAAGTTACCTCTAAAGGATTCAAGGTATCTGAGCTTACTATAACCGAAGCTAAAGCAGCAATCGATGAGTTCTACTTTAGAAGATATGGCTTAGGGATAGCAGTAGCGATTATATCCTTTTTGATAGTAATACTTTTCTTGTACATAAAAAGAATTGAAAAAAATAAATCACTATAGCATAATATTTTAAGGTGAATTATGACTGATACAATAGAAAACAACGAAATTACAAAATTGGTTAAAATGCTTGACAACATTAATTCCAGACTATCCGCTATTGAGGCGACTATAAATTTACCTAAGCAAGGGGATTCTGATTCTGTTGAACAAGAACTAACGCCGATCCAGAAAGAAACTAGTGAGGACTTAGAGTTCAGGCTTGGGGAACAATGGTTTGGTAAAATAGGAATCATAGCTTTTTTATTAGCAGTTTTTAATTTTCTAGTACTTCCTTTCGAAAGCATTCCATATCATATAATTATCTTCGCAGGATATTTTATTTCCGTTGGCCTAATTATATCCTCAATCTTAGGAACGAAGTTATTAAAAAATCTTGCCGGGTATACAATGGGCAGTGGATTAATATTACTGTTTGTATCAACGTTAAGACTTCACTTCTTTAGTGTAGACCCTCTATTAACAAATAAAATATTATTAATATTTCTACTTTTTTTGGTTACTGCAATTGCCTTAGCTCTATCACTTAAAAAAGGATCTGTTTATTTAACAACCTTAGCGTTAATATTTTTCTTCAGTACCGCGCTTATATCAGATTTTCCGATATTAATATTTGCAGCGCTTATTATCTGCGGTTTGGGAGTTAGTTATCTTGATAAAAAAAATAACTGGAATTTCTTAAGTATATTTTCAATTATTCTGACTTATTTAGTTCACCTGCTTTGGTACGTAAATAATCCAGTTATAGGTAAAGAGATGATGATAATTCCAAATTGGAATTTGAATCTTCTAGTTATACCTATTTATATGGTTATTTATGGGGCGGCTAATGCAAATAAAATTACTGATGAAGTAGATGATCTTTATTCCATTCAAAAAACAACATTTAATTCGATTGGCGGTTTTGGGCTGTTTATTTTTATAACGTTAAATTCAAATTATAATATAGCAGGATTACTAAACTTCGGTCTTTCTCTTGTCCTCTTATCACTTGCCTCGCTTCACTGGACCAAACAGAAAAGTAAATTCTCAACATTTTTATATTCTATGCTTGCCTATGCGGCCTTGAGTGTTTCAATATTTTTAACATTTCCATCACCCGACTATTTTATTTGGTTATGCTGGCAGAGTATAGCTGTTGTTTCAACGGCACTTTGGTTCAGATCTAAATTTATTGTTGTTGCCAATTTTTTCATTTTCCTTTCTCTCATATTAGCTTATTTGGCCATTGCAGGTGAAACATCTACAAGCGCAATAAGTTTTGGTATAGTTGCTCTGATAAGCGCAAGAATAATGAACTGGAAAAAGGAAAGGCTTGAACTTAAAACAGACAATTTAAGAATTGCTTACCTTGTTATTGCATTTTTGATAATACCAGTTGTTTTGTACACCAATCTTTCATCTCAATTTGTGGGTATTTCGTATATCGCTTTATCATTTATTTATTATATGCTTGGTAAACTTATCAATAATAAAAAATATAGATTGATGGCTTCTGGAACTCTGATTCTTTCTCTCGTATACATTTTTATTTTCGGAATAACCAGCTCCGATACAACCTATAAAATATTTTCTTTTCTACTAGTAAGCGTGGCTCTTGTAATAATTTCAATAGTATATGCTAAAATAAGAGCTAAAGAAAAGAACAGTGAGGCATAAGCTAAAAAGTTTTTTAGAATCTGAAACGTTTAATTTTATTAAACATTTTTATTAGAATAAGTTGAAGTGATTTCTTCAAAAAGAAAGTTTGAGTACAAATGAAAACAGTTATTGTTTGTTTCTAACGGGTGCATTTTTCTCCCTGTTGATCAAATAATAGCGATATTAACTAATAAAACTAATTCACCTCCTTGAGGAAGGATCTATAAATATATAGGATCTATTTTCTCCTTTCCTCTGATTATTCTTCACTCCTTAAGTGTGAATGCAGTTCTCTTGATAGAGTTCTGTGTTTGCAAAAACACCAAAACAGTTTAGGACATAATTTATTCTAAACTTAGTAAATATTAATAAGAGGAGTAGCCATGAGACTAAGGTACAACGTAATCATAATAATTACTGCAGTTGTAATTATTTTTTCCTCCAAAACTTTTTCACAAAACGAAGGTCATCCACTAATTAAAGGTTTTGAAGGATCTTTTATCACAGGACAGGAAGTAAAAGAGTTTGATGAACAGGAGCTTGTGATTGGGGAAAGTTCAGGATGATGGTTCAGTTAAGACTGTAAAACTCGAAGGCAAGATTACAAGGGTTGATTATCAAGACCCTGATAACCGTTCTTCACTTGAACGTATGCGTAACTATGAACAAGCATTAAAACAAGCCGGCTTTGAAATTAAATTCAGTTGCAGCAAAGAGGAATGCGGACCTGAAATTCATATTGAGTCGCTTGGATACTATCCCCCTGAACGATACTTAACTGCATTTCAAAAAAGGAAAGAAGGCAATTTTTGGATTGGCGTATCTGTAGCGGCAGGTCCCTGGACAAAGATCTGGGTAGTCGAAGAGAAACCGATGGAAACCGGCATGGTCAAGATTACAGCTGACATTCTTAAAACGAATATTCTTAAAGATGGACATATGGCTGTTTATGGAATTTTCTTTGATACTGGTAAATCTGAAATCAAACCAGAATCCGATGAAACTATCAAAGAAATTGCATCCCTCTTACAAAAAAATACTTCGCTACAGATTTATGTTGTTGGACATACGGATAATGTAGGAAAGCTTAATGATAATATGGAGCTTTCACAAAAAAGAGCAGAAGCGGTTGTAAACGAGTTAATTACAAAATATAAAATTCCTTCAACAAATCTTCAGGCTGAAGGTGTTGGTCCTTTAGCCCCAGTGGCAACAAACGATACCAAAGAAGGAAAAGAATTGAACAGAAGAGTTGACATAGTAAAGAAATAATTCGTTTATATACAAGTTATTTTATGGAGGTCTATTTGAAACGTTCTAATAAAACAAACAGAGTAAATTTATTTTTTTTAGAATTGCTCATTATTTTTCGTATTACAGCTATGGCAATAGTAATTATCACACTTGCAAGTGTGTCTCTTCTAATCGCAGGCGAAGATGACCAGCCGGATCAAGTAACAATTAAAAATGATGAATTTAGATTTGAAGTAACCGTTCCTCAAAGCTGGTCTTTCAAAAAAATAGTTCAGCAAGACCCTTACGAAGAAATGAAATCAGGTTTGTATAGTTCCTCAATCTCCACCGGTGAAGATGAGGAGGTACCGGAAAACTGGAACGGGTTTAAACTCATCTCTACCGATACTTCAGATAATAATCCGCAGCCGTTTTTAATAATCTATGGTCACAATGTCTCTGATCAAAATCGTGAAGAGTTTGCAACACTCTTCGAACAGTCTATCGCCAGTTTTAGCGGAAAAGATTTAAAAGCTGATTGGGATTTCTCGGTTGGTGATGCGAAAGGTTTCGACTGCACCTATGGTATAGGTGCCAAAGTTCGTTACACTGTTCTCTACCAGGATGGAATAAGAGTTGTCATTATGTACTTTTTCCCGTCAAGCGATCCAACTCTTTTTGAAAAGTATGCGGTCGAAGTCGATTCAGTAATCCGATCATTGCTTATTGAATAACTTGATTAACAATTAAGTTATCGCTATTAATTTAGAAATTTTAACAGAAATACTTAAAAACTAAGAACACAAGGAATAACTTCATGAAACACATTCACTTACATTTTCGGTTTCTTATAGTATCAATCTTTACTTTGCTGTTTTCTATCACCTCCGTAAATGCACAGTGGACACAAACCAATGGGCCCGATGGCGGCGGAGCCGTTAGTGTTTTAGCGGTCTCTGGTACAAATATCTTTGCCGGGGGGATTTATAGCGGTGTCTTCCGTTCTACGAACGACGGCACTAGCTGGTAGCTGGTATACAGTTAACAGTGGGCTTACTAACACTTATGTAACGGTTCTTGGTGTCTCTGGTATAAATATCTTTGCCGGAACTTATGGTGGGGGAATTTTTCGCTCAACAAACGACGGTGATAGCTGAACTGCAGTTAATTTAGGCTTAGCCAGTAATTATGTTCAATCTTTCGCCGTCTCTGGCTTAACTATTTTTATCGGAACTTCTACAGGCGGAGTTTTTCGCTCCATTAACGGTGGCTTTAGCTAGTATGCATCCAATATCGGCTTAACTAACAATAACGTTTCTGCTCTTGCCGTTTCTGATACAAATATCTTCGCAGGCACTTTTGGTGGAGGGGTTTTTCGCTCAAGCGACGGAGGCTTAAACTGGACTTCAGTAAATTCTGGCTTAAATGGTCTTTATATATCAAGTTTAGCAGTCTTCGATATGAATCTCTTTGTTGTAGCGGAAGAAGGAGCTGGAAGCGTTATATACCATTCAGCTAATAGTGGAACAACCTGGACAACAGTCAATATTAGTTTACCCACCTACACCCAAGTTACTGATTTTGCTTTTTCCGGAACGAATATTTTTGTTGGAACTTCGGTTGGCGTTTTTCTTTCTGTTAACAATGGTACAAACTGGGTTGAGGTTAATAACGGCTTGACGAGCACTTCTGTTTCTGCTCTGGTTGTCTCCGGCACAAAACTCTTTGCGGGGACCGCCCTTGGTGTTTTTCTTTCCACGAACAACGGAACAAACTGGGCTGAAGTAAATAACGGCTTAGCGAATACTGATGTACGATCTCTTGCTGCCTCAGGCACGAATCTGTTTGCCGGAGCTAACGGTGTTTTTCGTTCCACAAATGAGGGCCAAAGCTGGGCTAAGGTCAGTAACGGTTTGACGAATTCTTATATCTACTCTTTCGCTATGAGCGGATCGAATATCTTTGCGGGTACTACAAATGGTGTTTTTCTTTCTACAAACGACGGGGCAAGTTGGACAGACGTTTTTTCTGGTTTAAACGATTATGTTTATTCTGTAGCTGTGAGCGGGACGAATATCTTTGCAGGGTTTCTAAACTACGGGGTTTATCGTTCTACTGACAACGGCGTAAATTGGACAGCTAGCAGTTCAGGCTTGGCTTACTTTCCCGTTATGTGTTTTGCTGATAGCGGGACTAATCTCTTTGTGGGCACAGAAGGCGGCGGCGTTTCTCTTTCCACGAATAACGGCAATAGCTGGACCGCGGTCAATTCCGGCTTGGGCACTTATGTTTAT
>JBDTRQ010000056.1:0-2747 GCA_039931535.1 Ignavibacteriota bacterium | reverse complement strand
TTTTATCTTGTAAGCGCAAAAAAGAAATAAGGAAAAAATAAAATGCCAACAATTATAAAAGCTCCAACTATAATCGAATCAGCAGGAAACAAACCCAAAATAATTGAAGAATATTTTGGAAGAGTAAACTCAAAAACTTCTGAAGTTAGCATTGCAAAAATGACAAGTCCGCAAGGCTGGGTTGAACCTGGACAACGACCGCAATTTGATGAATATACAATAGTGCTTAAAGGAACTTTGCAAGTAAAAACTGAAAACGAAGTGATTGATGTTAAAGCAGGTTCAGCTATCTTAACTAAAAAAGGAGAGTGGATTCAATACAGCACACCGCATGATGGAAGTGTAGAATATATTGCTGTTTGCTTGCCGGCTTTTTCGCCGGATAGTGTAAATCGGGATGAATAGAATTTATTTGCCCTTCTCACAATTAAGAACACAGTTTATTTCACTTCTTTGATATGAAAAGTATTTAATTTCGATCCTTCATTTTTGTTGATATTTGCGCAAATACAGCAATAAATCCTTCTGGAATATTATTTGACTATATCAAACGAATATAAAAAGAAGGCTTCCGCTATATGTTTGAATTTAAGTTCACCGAAGAACAATATATGCTTCGCGAAATGGTTCGTGATTTTACCAATAACGAAATCAAACCTATCGCCGCAAAGATTGATGAAGAAGCAAGAATCCCAAAAGAATTAATTACAAAAATGGCAGAGCTTGGCTTTCTTGGTATTTCGTTTCCGGAAGAATACGGCGGCGGCGGATTTGGTGAAGTTGGTTATTGTTTGATGCAGGAAGAAATTTCTCGCGGCTGTATGAGTACTGCTACGTTTATCGGCGCACATCAATCGATTGGAACAAATGCAATTTTTAACGGCGCAAGCGAAGAACAGAAAAAGAAATTTATTCCACCTCTTGCAAGAGGCGAAAAAATTGCTGCCTTTGGATTAACAGAAGCACAGGCTGGCTCGGATTCTTTTCATCTAAAAACAAAAGCAGATATTGTTGGTGATGAATGGGTTATTAACGGTGAAAAACTTTGGATAACAAATGGCGGTATTGCCGATTTTATTTCTTTGTTTGCACGAACCGAAAAAGGAATTAGTCTTTTTGCTGTTGATACAAACGTTCAGGGTTTTAAAGCTGGTCCGCCGGAAAAGAAAATGGGAATTAAAGGAAGCGTAACAAACCCATTAAGTTTTGAAAACGTCCACATTCCAAAAGATCATTTAATCGGAACAGACGGCAGAGGATTTATTTACGCGATGAAAACTCTTGATGCCGGCAGACTTGGACTTGGTGCAGCATGTCTTGGTGTTTCAAAAGAATTGCTTGAGCTTTCTACAAAATATGCAAAAGAACGCGTACAGTTTGATCATCCGATTTCACATTTTCAGGCAATACAATTTATGCTTGCAGAGATGGCTGTTATGGTTTACAATATGGAATCAATTGTTTATCGCACTGCAGTTGATTATGATTTAAAAAAAGATATTTCAAGACAATCTGCAATTGTAAAATATTATTGTTCAGAGTCTTTAGATAAAGTTGTTGATTTTGCAGTTCAAATACACGGTGGAATGGGATACTCACAAGAGCTTCCTATAGAGCGCATTTACCGCGATAGCCGCATAAACAGAATTTTTGAAGGAACAAATGAAATTCAAAAAGGAATTATTGCAAGAGAAATAATTAAGAAAAACGGGAAAGTTTAATCCAACAAAAATTGGAGAGAGAAAAAATGCCAATAAAAAAATCAGTAAAAAAACCAGTTGCAGCAAAAGCTAAATCTAAACCTGCAAAAACTTTTTATTACCGCATCTTTTTTGATGACAATGAAAAAAAGAATTATATGAAAAGCGGATTGACACATAAGCAAGTAGAAAAGTATTTAATGGCTTATGAAAAAGCTCATCAAAAATTCTTAAACTCAGAATTTATTGCATACTTAAAAAAGTATGATAAAAAAACTGAGATGATTGACATAAGCGACATCTCGTATTAGTAAAGTTGTTCGCGTCGCTTTACATTCCCGGCGGATTGTTTGTTGCCTCCTTCAATCTGACCGGGAATTTTTTATTCATACACTTCGCACTGTTTTCATTTATCCCTAATTTTGAATTGTAAATTTTAGTTTATTTTTGATTCACTTATTTAAAGGCTATGATATGAAATCGTTTTTATCATTTCTTGCAATACTCATTTTCATTTCCACATCACAAATCTTTTCACAAGAAAAAAACAAAAGTGTTTTTGAAGAACCAAAAGAAGGTTTTTACAAAGAAATTCAAAAGGGAATAGATGAGTTTAATAATCCAACTAAAGAAAAAAAGAAATTTTTTAAACTTGATTTTACCGGAACGAATTATCCAAAATCAAAAGAAGAGTTTAAATATTACTGGCACAACGATCCTGTTTCGCAAGGACAAACAGGAACGTGCTGGTCTTTTTCTACAACATCTTTTTTTGAATCTGAAGTATATCGTTTGACCGGAAAAAAAGTTAGTCTCTCCCCTATCTTTACTGCTTATTGGGAATATGTGGAAAAGGTAAAAGAGTTTGTTCGCACTCGCGGTAAATCAATTGTTGAAGAAGGTTCAGAGGCAAATGCAGTTACAAGAATTTATAAAGAATATGGTGTTGTTCCTGCAGCAGCTTGTACAGGTTTATTACCAGGACAACAATTTCACGATCATATCAAAATGGTTAATGAGATTCAGACTTATCTTAAAAATGTAAAA
>JBDTRQ010000055.1:0-17880 GCA_039931535.1 Ignavibacteriota bacterium | reverse complement strand
AGATAATTAAAGGTAAAATGATTCTAAATGATTTTGGGAAAATTGTTAATGAAGAATGGTTAAAAACAAAGGAGATAAGAAAAAATGTAGATTTAGATAGTTACATTGTAATGCCGAATCATTTTCATGGAACATTAATCATCAATTATAATGAAAACGTAGGGGCTACCCGCTGGGTCACCCAAAAAGATGATGCGCCAACCGAAATTCTAATTAAAACTGATGAATCCTTAAAAGACAGGGCGATTCACCGAATCGCCCATACGTTAATTTCTAATTCTTTGGGAGCAATTATTGGGCAATTTAAATCTATTGTTACTAATAGGGTTATGAGGATTGATAATAATATTCTAAAATCAGTGTGGCAAAGAAATTATTATGAGCATATAATCAGAAATGAAATGGATCTTTTTAACATTAGAACCTATATCAAACTTAATCCATTAAAATGGAGCTGGATGAGTACTATAAATCCTAATCCCCGCTCAATCCCTTTTGCAAAGATTTTTCTATTGCGAGTTTAAAGCTTCCGATGTTTACAGGTTTTTGAAAAACAAATTCAATTCCCAATTCCGTGTAATCATTTATTGTAGCGCGATCAATATCACTGCTTAAAACAATTACAGGCGGCTTACCTTTTATATCCATTTTTTTCAACTCGATTACAAAATCATAGCCATTCATAACAGGCATTGCGTGATCTGTAATTACAAGTGCAGGCGGAGACGATAATATTTTTTGTATCGCTTCTTTACCATCGGATGCAACTTCAACTTCATATTCAGGTGTAATATTTTTTAAGATTTTGGAATAGAGTAAACGATCAGTTTTATTATCATCCACAATTAAAATGTTGGATGAAGCAATTGGCAGAGTAAAAATAAAATCGGTTCCTTTTCCGTATTCACTTTTTACTTCAATTGTGCCGCCATGTTTTTCAATAATTTCTTTTACAAGTGATAATCCCAAGCCGCTGCCTTTTTCACCCGCTGTTCCTTCTGAAGTAAACTTTGAATCAACGCTAAAAAGTTTTGAAAGATCATCTCCTTTAATTCCAACACCTGTGTCTTTTACACTAAATTTTACAAAGCGCGAGCTTGCTATCGCTTCGTTGTAAATTTTAATAAGCCCGCCACTGTTAGTAAACTTTATTGCATTAGAAACTAAATTATTAAATACTTGTGTTATCAAATTCTTATCAACAAAAAGATATTGTGGTTGATTTACAAGTGATAAAATTTCAATTTCCTTTTGCATTGCTGATCCAGAAAGTGCGTTAACAGAATCTGAAATGATTTTTGATACATCAATTTTTTGCGGCTCAAATTTTATTCTTCCAGTTTGTAGTCGTGTCCAATCCAAAAGCGAATTAACTAGTGCAAGCATCGAGCGAGAAGATTCCTGAATATATTTTACATACTGTTTACGCTCATCTTCGGTTAGTTCTTCATCATTGGCAAGTAAATCGGTAAATCCTAAAATAGAACTAAACGGTGTTCTTAAATCGTGTGAGATAATTGAAATAAAACGATCTTTTGTTTCGTTTAACTTTATAAGATTTTCTGTAGATTTTTTTAATTCTTCTTCAGCACGTTTTCTAAAAGTTACATCGCTTACAAGCCCAAATATTTTTTGTATTCTTCCTGTTGCATACCTAACAAGATTTATCTTTGCTCTTGTCCAAACAATATTTCCTTGCTTATTAATAATCCTAAATTCAAACTCACCGGAAAGCTGAATGCGGCTCTTCATTAAATTAATTAGCTTGGGTTTTATGGATGCAAAATCGTTTGGATGGATTGCTTTTAAAAACAATTTGGAATCAGATAAAAATTCTGATTGTGTATAACCTGTTACTTTTTGTATTGATGAAGTGCAGAAAATTGGACGTAATGCTAAGCCAATTCTTTCAAATGTAAACAAAAAATCATCAATATTTTCGGTTATGTTTCTGTACTTTTCTTCAGATTCTTTAATCGCACGTTGAGCACGAATTCTTTCGGTTACATCACGTGCAATCATTACAACATAATTTTTATCCCCAGATACAAATGAACCGATTGATAACTCTGAATGGATGCTGCTTCCATCTTTTTTCTTGCCAAGAAAATCAAAGCGAGCAGGAACTTCCTTTTTTCGTTCCAGCAATCGGAAATATTCGGCTACTTTTATAATATCTTCGTTAGATGCTAATTCGATAATTTCTTTATTGATTAATTCTGAATTGCTGCTGTATCCAAATACTTTTGCAAAAGATTTATTTGCGATAATAATTCTTCCTTCACAACCCAATGCAATTCCATCGTGCGCAGAATCTACAAGTGATAAATACAAATATGAGTCTTCTGTACTTTGAGATCGTTCCTCAAGCTTCGTAAGAAAGCAATTAAAAAATTGCACTCTGTTTTCGTTATCTCGTGAAGTGTGAAACGTAATCTGGAATAAAGCAAATGTTTTATCTTTTGCACGCAGCGACAGGTCAATATTTTTAACGTCACTGCCATCAAAACTTTGCAAATCAAAAATATTATTTTCTAAGTATGCTGGCTCAATCAAATTATAAAAATTTTTTGAAAGTAATTCTTCCTCAGCAAATCCCAAAGTTTTTTGAAAAGTGGAATTAGCAAATAATATCTGTCCATCTTTGTCGATGTTACAAATCATGAAAGGTGATTTTGCAATTGTATCCCGCAGACCTTTTAATGATAATTTTAATCCTTCTTCGAAATGTATTTTATCTGTTATGTCTATACTCTTAACAACAATGCGTTTTCGTTTTTCATCGATAAAAGTAAAATAAGTTTCGTAAGTTTTTTTCTCGCGGTTCTTATTAAAATATGATAAAATGATTTTATGAACCTCTTTATCATTAAGTTTTAATCTTAGCGAATCCAAAAAAGTATCCGAAAAAATACTTACAACGTTGCGGGCAGCATCTCCAACAGCTTCTTCTTTTGAAACTTCGTAAAGACTTTCAGCGCAATCATCCCAGTATTCAACTATGTTATCATCATTAATTACAAATACAGCTTCATTAGTTTTCTTTGAAATGGTTTGATAAAACTCAAGTTTGCTAAAATCCTTGTAAAGATTATCAATCTCTCGTTCCAGAGCAGTAATATCTTTAAAGAACAAATAAACAAAACTTATTTCTTTTCTAAAATTTTCCTGCGGAACAAATCTGCATTCAAAAACTTTTTTATTTCCACGGACTTCATAAGATAATTTTTCTGTAATAACTGTTCTGTTTTTTCTTGCGTACTCAAAATATTCTTTTACAACTCGCGAAGTATCTGAATCAAACAAACTGCCGAGAGAAACATTTTGTATTAAATTGGCTGGAACATTTAAATAATGCAGAATATTTTTCGAAAAGAATTGTATGCGTTCCATTCTATCAACAACAAGAAAAAAATCTGAAACATTATGAATCGCATTTTCAACAAAGTCATTTCTTATTGCTGATTCTTTTTTAGTCTTTGTAAGAATTTTTAAGTCTTCAATAATTATTATTCCGCCAATAATTTCATCAGCATCAAAAATTGGTGCACCTTTTATTATCAGATGAATTAGACCTTTAGATTTTGTTTCAACAAAGTTTAATTCTTTCTCGAATGGAAGACCTGCTAAAATATCATTAAGCTCTTTTGCGATCGTAAATTTTGGAAATAATTCTTTTCCAAAAATACTTGAACCTAATAAGTTCGCGGGATATTCAAATCCATACAGCACTTCCAAATCGGTAAAACATTTATTAGCGTAATCAATTTCGCCATCCTTATTAAAAGTAAGAATTGCAATAGGTGCGCTGTCTATAAGATTTAAAATATTTGGTTCCAAGTTTTCTAAATTATTTTACTTTTTTATGATATTAAAAACATCTAATAACTAAATAATTGTTAGTGGTAAACTATAATCACTATTATAAAGCGTTGTTTATAATATTAACTATAATGCCATCGCAATGTTTATTTAAACCAAAAATATCAACAATCCAATTGAAAAAATATATCTAAAAAAATGATTGATGTCTCGTTTTGAATAAATGTATTGTTATAAAGAATAAATTGTAAATCAAACAAAAAAATTCTTTGTTGTTTTATGATCCTCAAAACCAAATATTTCTGCTTTTTTCTTTAAGTTTGCATATCGTTTATTAGAAAAATAGAAACTTATTTTGGTAATAGCAGCATTTCAAAAAGTTGGTAGTGGAACGTTAGCTTTTTTGCAAGAGTTTGGGCAAATCTCCAATCTATTTTTCGGAATCATCAAAAGTTTTACCCAAATTCCTAAAAGCAAAAAACTAATTCTGTTCCAGATGGAACATATTGGTGTAAACTCTTTGCCGCTTGTTTTGATTATTGCTGTATTTACAGGCGCAGTTTCAGCGTGGCAGGCTGCTTACCAACTTAAAGGAATTGCCCCTTTATCTTTTCTTGGCGGTGCAACAACGCGTGCAATTATTACGGAACTTGGTCCTGTTTTAACGGGCATTGTAATTGCGGGAAGAGTAGGCGCTTCGATAGCCGCAGAACTTGGCACGATGAAAGTAACAGAACAAATTGATGCGCTCGAAACAATGGCAATAAGCCCGATTAGATATTTAGCAATGCCAAGATTTTTAGCAGCAATTATTATGATGCCTATTCTTGTAATTTTTGCAAATACAATTGCAGTAATTGGTGCATATTTAGTTTCTAATTATTTTCTTGGCGTTTCGTTTGCTGTTTTTTTTAATTCCGTAAACAGATTTTTTGATATGTCTGATTTGATGTCGGGATTAGTCAAAACAATTTTTTTTGGCGGAGTAACTTCACTTTTAGGATGCCATATAGGATTTAGAACAGAAGGCGGCGCAGAAGGTGTTGGATTAGCAACTATCAGGTCATTCGTAATTTCTGCAGCATTAATTTTAATATTGGATTATGTGTTGTGGATGCTGATATTTTAATTAGAAATAATGTTCTTAACAAAAATTTTAAAGTGTGTCTTGCTTTATAAAATATATACATTAGATTAAATAATTTAAAAACAGAACTACCTTCAACCAAAAAGGAAGGAAAGAAAAATGGAACAAATTAAATACATCATTAAGGAAAGAACAGATAAAGTCGTTCTTCCAGAAAGTTTAGGATTCGGGCGAATCTTTACGGATCACATTTTTGAAATGGATTATACAAAAAATAAAGGCTGGCATAATCCAACAATCAAACCAATTGAAAATCTTAACATGCATCCTGCAGTTTCAGTTATCCATTATGGTCAATCTATTTTTGAAGGACTTAAGGCTTTTAAAACTGTTACTGATGAAGTTGTAATTTTTCGCCCGGATGTACATATCCAAAGATTAAATATTTCCGCAAAAAGAATTTGTATGCCGGAAGTGGATGTTGATTTTGCATTGGAAGCATTAAAAGAATTAGTTGCGATCGATAGCGATTGGATACCAACTAACAGAGGCGAAGCATTATACATTAGACCATTTATGTTTGGTACAGATCCCGCACTTGGTGTTAGACCTTCTTTTGATTACAAATTAATTTTCTTGCTTTCTCCAGTTGGCGCTTATTATGCAGAAGGTTTTAAACCTGTTAAGATTTTAGTTCAGGATGATTATGTGCGCACAGTAAGAAAAGGTTTAGGCGAATGTAAAACATCTGCAAATTATGCAGCAAGTTTGTTAGCAGCACAGGAAGCAAGCAAAAAAGGATTTACGCAAGTTCTTTGGCTTGATGGTGTTGAGCAAAAATACTTAGAAGAAGTTGGTACGATGAATATATTTGTTCAGTTTAAAGATGAAATTACAACTCCAAAATTAAGCGGTTCTATTCTTCCAGGTGTTACAAGAAGATCCGTAATACAAATCTTAAAAGAGTGGGGAATGAACGTTACCGAAAGAGCAATTTCTATTGATGAAGTTATTTCTTCATACGACAAAGGAAATCTTGTTGGATTATTTGGAACGGGAACAGCAGCAATTATTTCTTCAATCGGATGGTTGACTTATAAAGATAAAAATATGTCCTTTAATAATGGTGAACCTGGCGAACTTGATCTTAAGTTGTTTAATGAACTGAATGCAATTCATCGTAAAGAAAAAGCAGACACTCATAACTGGTTAACTAAAGTAGAAAAAAAGGCTGTTGAAGTAGAATAATGAAATTGCGTTTTGTTGTTTTTCTATTGATTGCTGCATTTAATTTTTTAAATGCACAAAATTTAAAACCTAAAAATATTATTCTTCTAATCGGAGATGGAATGGGCATCAACTATGTTGGTGCCAATTTATTACAAGATGCAAACTCGCCGTTTAAAGAATTTAAAACCATTGGTTTATCAGTTACTTGTTCTGCCGATAATTTAATAACAGATTCTGCTGCCGGGGCAACCGCACTTGCAACCGGATATTTAACAAATAATAAATACGTTTCTGTTGATACTGCCGGGAATAATCTATACACAATTTTTGAACATGCAGAAAAATTAGGGCTTTCAACCGGATTAGTTGTAACATCCAGCGTTTCGCATGCTACTCCCGGCGCATTTGTTGGACATTCAATTAGCCGATATGCTCAATCTTTAATTGCCGCGCAAATGGTGGAAAATAATTTTGATGTTATTATCGGCGGCGGACTAAAATATTTTTTGCCTAAAAATTTATCAGGGGATAGAGAGGATAATTTAGATCTAACCGAAAAACTTATTAGTAAAGGTTACAATTTTTCTAAAAGTTATTCGGAATTGTCCGCTGTTCCCGATTCAGTAACTCAACTTTATTCTCTTTTAGAAATGGATGGATTACCCGAAGCAGCAAACCGGAATTATTCTTTGGGTGATTTAACAAAAACAGCAATCAATCGATTAAAGCAAAATAAAAATGGTTTTGTATTAATGATTGAAGGTTCACAGATTGATTGGGCTGGTCATGATCATAAATCCAAAGAATTACTCGATGAAATGAAAGACTTTTCAACTGCGATAAATGAAGTGCTAAATTTTGCAAAAGCTGATGGCAACACCCTTGTAGTAATAACATCGGATCATGAAACAGGTGGTATGTCAATCATTGCAGGCGATAAAGAAGCAATAAATTTAGAAATAGCATATACAACAACTCATCACACGCCATCACCAGTTGGTATTTTTGCTTTTGGTCCCGGCGAAGAAAATTTCCGCGGCATAATGAAAATCAACCAGATTGGGCAAAAACTATTTTATTTGTTGGATCCTGAAATAAAATTTTAAAGATTAGATCAAAGTATAAATTTAGTTTGCTTACTTAAGTTTAAAGTTAAATCTAAATCCCGCATTATTAAGTTCATCATTAATACTTTCAGAATTCTCAATCATTCCTTCTGAGATTGCTTTTTGTAAAACAGCCAGAGTACCGACAAAATTTAATGAAAATTCTTCCGCAGCTTGTCTCGCCCTAAAATCATCAAGTATAATTAAATCAGCATTTTTCTCAATAGCCAAAGTAATTGCTTCCGATTCACCTGCACCTAAATTAATTTGTAGTGCTTTTACTGCTAATTTATTTTTAACATTTTCAACTTTTATCCATTTTGCATTCCTAACATCTTCCACTCCAGCTTTCTCTTTTCCGTTAACAACAACCTCGGTATAAACTGCAGTTGGAATAAAAATATCCCCAAACAAAGTGTGTAAAATATCCAACTTTTTAATCTTGCTTAAAACTATCAAACAGGAAGAATCAGCTATTACAATTTTAGACATTTGCTAATTTTTCCAAATCAAGATTTAAATCTTTTTTAGAATAATTAAGGTTTATACCAAGAGCTTTATTCATTTCAAAAAATTCCCATTGAGTCATTCCGCTTACCTCACACGCTTTGCTTAATGAAATTCTTTTGTGTTCGTATAAAAAAACAAGAACTATTTTTTTTACTTCATCACTTAAAGAGCTAGGATTTAATCCGGCTTGAGTAATTACATTGGCTGGCAGTTCAAAATTTATTGTCATATTATTCATGTTATTTCCTATCGATTTCTAATAATTCAACTTTTTACTAATATAAATTAACATTTCAGAGCTAATTAAAAAATTTTTTAAAAACCCTTGACAAGTGAACACTTGGACACTATATTTGAGGTGAACAAATGAGCACTACTTTTTAACTTAGAGAATTTGTCAAAATGGATAAAAAACAATTAACTGATCGACAGGAAGAAGTGTTAAACTTTATTCAGCAGTTTCTGCAGGAAAATGGTTATCCGCCAACTCTTAGAGAAATTGGGAAAAGATTTGATATTTCATCAACTTTTGGTGTAAAAAGACATTTAGATGCTCTAACCAAAAAAGGATATTTAAATATCTTAAGCAACGCGAGCAGAGGTATTACAATTACTCGTAATGAATTTGAATCACCGACAACAATTAACATTGATGAAGTAAATAATATTAATAAAATTCCAATTGTTGGTAGAGTTGCAGCCGGTTCTCCAATTACTGCTGAAGAAAATATTGAAGGTTCAATTGTTATCGATCCTGGATTTTTGAAAAAAGATGCTGATTCATTTGCACTTAAAGTTAAAGGCGATAGTATGATTGAAGCAGGAATTTTTGAAGGTGATTTGGTTATAATTTCTCCAAAAGCAACTTCTGTAAGCGGAGATATAATTGTTGCAAGAATTGAAGATGAAGTAACTGTAAAAGTTTATGAGAACAGGAATCAGCAGATAAGATTAATTCCACAAAATAAAATGTACGAGCCAATAGTTATTAAAAATAAAAATGAGTTTTCAATTGTGGGTAAAGTAACTGGCGTTTTAAGATGGTTAAATTAAAAGGAGTATGATATGAAAAGCGAAATATTTGAAACAGCAATTAAGAATAGAAATCGTTTAAGATTTTTGTACGGCTTAAACGAAGTATTGATTGAACCATATTACATAACAATGGAAAGAAGCGGTTCAAAAGTTATTTACGGTAAAGTTTATCAATCCAGCGAAGTTAAAAAATTTAATTACAGTAAAATTGCAAACATTAAAGTGCTTGAGAAAAAAAGATTTTCACCAATTATTCCCATTATTCCACTTGCATCGTAAAGAGGTAAAATTATGAATACAGATAGAAGAAGAGATGTAGATTTATTGATAGAAGAATTCTGGAAAAAAGGATATTTAACATTGTATAGAAGATTTGGCACGTATCTTCCAGAGCCTTCGAACATTGGCGGCTTTGAAGTTGATGTTATTGCAAAACAGAAGGATAATTTAGCAATCGGAATTACTTTTAGTGATCAGGATTTTAAAGATACTTCGTGCATCAAAAATAAGTTATCTTATCTCGCCCAAAGACAGACGCGCGGAACAAATAAAAAAGTGCAATTATTTGTTGGAGTATCATTACTAAATTTAAAATATGCAAAAGCTCTTTTGGATGAACTTGATCCTGAAACAAGGAAGAATATTAAATTATTCCAGATTACAGAAAAACCTGATATATCAATTCGCAAAGAAAAAAGATCGCAAAAGATTCTGTTTTCTTAAAACTTTATTGCTTGGGCTGATTTATACTCAGCCCAATCCTTTAGAATCTTCCCATCATTAAAACAATTAAACAAAATTAGCAATATTTAGTTACCTTGACATTCATGCACCGTAAAATTAACTTTACACGCTAAATCAATAACAGGAATGGATTTTGAGTAAAGTAAGCTCCGCATCCGGTGAGCAGATAAAAATATCATTAATAAAATCGGGTGAAATTCCTAAACACATCGCTATTATTATGGATGGAAATGGACGCTGGGCAAAAAAAAGAGGTTTGCCAAGAGTTGCCGGCCATAAACGCGGCGTTGATACTGTTAAGGAAATTGTAGAAGCTTGCAGCGAAATTGGAGTTAAGTATCTAACCCTTTATACTTTTTCCACAGAAAATTGGAAGCGCCCAAAAGATGAAGTTTCTACCCTTATGCGGCTTCTTTTAAAGAGTTTGCGCGATAGGGTAGATGAACTTAATAAGAATGATGTGCGTCTTACTACTATCGGAAATATTGAATCTTTGCCAACTGCGGTTCAGAAACAATTAATATCAGATATTGAACGAACTAAGAACAACAAAAAAATGGTTCTTAATCTTGCTTTAAGTTACAGCGGAAGATGGGAATTACTTGAAGCAATTAAACAAATTGCAACTAACGCTGTTGATGGAAAAATAAAAAACAATGATATTAATGAAGAGCTTGTGTCCTCATTTCTAACAACTAAAAATATTCCTGATCCTGATTTGGTAATAAGAACTAGTGGAGAATTTAGGGTAAGTAATTTTTTGCTATGGCAAATTGCTTATTCTGAATTTATAATTACAGAAACGCTTTGGCCGGATTTTTCTAAACTTGATTTGTATGATGCTATCAAAACATTTCAACAACGAGAAAGAAGATTCGGTAAAGTAAGTGAACAAATAGTAAAGAATTAAAGGAAAAAGGTCCGGAGAATGTTCATTTCCTCCCCATTTAATTTGCCTAAATATTTTTTAGTGTTTTTTATTTTGATTTTTTCTGCGGCATTATTTGCCCAGCAAAGAACAACTTACAAAATACTTGGCGTTGCTGTAGAGGGCAATAAATCATCTGATGTAAATACAATTATTGTTTCATCCGGATTAAAAATCGGTGATGAGATGCAAGTTCCGGGCGATAAAACAATCAATGCAATAAAAAACCTTTGGGCATTAAATATTTTTTCTGATGTTCAGATTGTGATTGATAAACAATTAAACGATGGCGTTTTTCTAATTATTAAAGTTCAGGAATATCCAAGACTTGAAAAAGTTGTTTTATCCGGTAATGATGAAGTTGATTCAGATGATATTGAAAAGAAAATTACATTTTTACGCGGCTCCATTTTAAAACCACAGGAAGTTGCAAAACTTATCCAGCGGATAAACGGACTTTATGAAGAAGAAGGATATTTTAATACTGAAATAAAATCAATCGATTACAAATATTTTAGCGCTGATACTATTGGAGATAAGATTTTTGTAAGATGGCAAAACACTACAGATCTATCCGATGAATTTGAAGTTGAATACAATGCTTCCGAAGGTAAATCTTCCGATCTTATCGCTAAAATAAAAGAACGAATACTTCTAAAGATTAATATTAAAGAGGGTGATGAAGTTAAAGTAAGAGAAATAGCTTTTGAAAATAATAAAGCATTTGATAGCGGTGATCTGAAAGGAGAAATGGAGGATATTTCGGAAACAAAGTGGTGGAAGTTTTGGGGCGGCGGAAAGTTTGATCCTAAAAAGTATAAAAAAGATAAAGAGGCGATTGTAAATTTTTATAAAAAAAATGGATACAGAGATGCTGAGATAATTTCGGATTCTTTAATCTATTCTAACAACAAAAAAGATCTTAAAATTGTTATGGATGTTTATGAAGGTCCGCAGTATAAAATCAGAAATATAAATTGGGAAGGAAATACTGTTTATCCAGTATACGCGCTAAATGAAAGATTAGAATTTGCTCCTGGTGATGTTTACAATCTTGAAAAGTTTGAACAAAATTTACGCGGTAATGAAAAGCAATCTGATGTTTCTGCTTTATATCTTGATAACGGATATCTAACCTTTAATCTGCAAACTAAAGAAAATAAAGTAGCCGATGATTCCATTGATATAACAATTAGAGTTGAAGAGAGAAATCAATTTAAAATTGGACGCGTTGATATTTATGGAAACGACAAGACTAAAGAAAAAGTAATTCGTAGAGAATTGTATTCTATTCCCGGCGATTATTTTAACCGTGGTCTGCTTTTCCGAAGTGTGCAGAATCTTGCAAACTTACAGTACTTTAATGTTGAGCAGCTATATGGACCAGAGGGAATAACTACAAAATTATCAAGTGATAGCACAGTTGATGTTGGTTTTAAAGTTGAAGAAAAATCGAGTGATTATTTAAATGCTTCTGTAGGATACAGCGGCAGTTTTGGATTTAGCGGTGCAATTGGTGTTACGTTAACAAACTTTTCTATGGCTGAACCCTTTAGACTTGGCGGCGGACAAGTTTTAAGTTTTAACTGGCAATTTGGCGTTGGAAGTTTGTACAGAACTTTTACTCTTGGTTTTACAGAACCCTGGATGTTTGATACCCCAACTTCAGTTGGCGCAGAACTTTTTGATACGAGACAACAATACGTTTACGATCTTCGTCAATCAGGTGCTACTATAAGAGTTGGGCGCAGATTAAAATGGCCTGATGATTTCTTTTATGTGCAGGGCAGATTAAAATATCAATACAATAATGTAATTGAAGGACAAGGTTATTATCGAGAAGGAAAAAGCAATCAGTTTTCTGTTGGCGCACTTATCTCAAGAAAAAATATTGATAATCCAATTTTCCCATCAACAGGTTCATCGTTAATGTTAGATGTTGAACTTTCCGGAAGTGCTGTTTTACCTGGCGATGTAGATTACTTAAAAATTGGTTTTACTGCGGAGTGGTACAGAAGATTATTTAATACTAATAGATTAACACTTTACACTTCTGCTAACCTTGGTTATTTAGATGAGATAGTTCAGGGCACAAACATCCAACCTTTTGAGTTTTTCTATATGGGCGGCAATGGTTTGATTATCGCAACTACTTCGCTGAGAGGTTATGATGACAGAACTGTTGGTCCAAAAAATCCAGCTACCGGACAGGTTGTTGGTGGCAGAGTTATGGCAAAATTTGGTGCAGAGATAAGACTTTCTGTTACTCAGGAACCAATTCCGTTATGGTTATTAGCGTTTGCAGAAGCTGGAAATGTTTTTGAAAGTTTTCAGAAAACAGATATTTTTGATCTGCGCCGCTCAGTTGGTTTTGGTGCAAGAATATTAATAAATCCAATTGGATTAATTGGGTTTGATCTTGGTTATGGTTTTGATAGAAAAATTACAGATGGAAAAGACCCAAGCTGGTTATTCCATTTTCAATTCGGTAAAGGTTTTTAAACAAATTGTACAATCAATAAAGAACGAGGAAAATAGTGAAAAGTTACATTTTAGTGTTAGCATTTTTAGTTTTTGGTTTTACTTCATTTGCACAATCGCCATTAAAAATTGGTTATGTAGATTCTGAAGTTATTTTAACACAGTTTTCAGAATCCATAAAAGCACAGGGCGAGCTTGATGCTGTTACAAATAAATGGTCAACTCAGTTAGATTCTATGACTTTAACTTATCAGCAGTCAATTGCTGATTATCAGAAGCAATCTGAAACTATGAATGATGCAAAAAAAACCGAAGCTCAACAAAAAATTGTTAAGATGGAACAGGATATAATGGATTTTAGAAAAGCTAAGTTTACACAAGGCACCGGCGAAATCTATAAAAAACAAGAAGCTTTGTTTGCACCGATAAAAGCAAAAATTTATGCTGCTATTGAAAAAGTTTCCAAAGAAGAAAATATGCAATTTGTGTTTGATAAAAGCGGTGATATAATTCTTCTTTATGCTGATTCATCTTTTGATATTACATTTAAAGTTTTGGATCGTTTAAAAAGAGGTAACTAATATTTAACAAGTTTCAAAATTCTCCCCATGTATTTTTGGGGAGAATTTTATTCTTTTATTTATGATGTTTTGCTAAGTAAAAATTAACAACAGGTTTTGCGATGAAAAAAATAATTATTCTCTCAATTCTCCTAATCACGTCAACAATATCTTTTGCGCAACTTAAAATTGGCTATATAGATTCTGATGCAATTATGGATAATCTGCCGGATGTGCTGGATTCCAGACAAAAACTTGATGCGCTAATTCAGGAATGGCAAACTGAATTAAATAAGCTTGAAGCAGATTGGAAAACAAAGTATGATGATTATGAAAAACGTAAATTGATTATGACCGATCAAACAAGGGCAGAAACCGAAGCTGCGCTTGTTCAGTTGGAAACTCAAATTGCACAATATCGCGAAAAGAAATTTGGAACTAACGGTGAGTTGTTTCAAAAACAAGATGAGCTAATGAAACCTGTTCAGAATAAAATTTTTGGCGCATTAAAAGAAATCGCTGAAAAAGATGATTATGATTTTGTCTTTGATAGAAGCGGTGATATTATGATTCTTTTTGCAAAAGAAAAATATGATCTTACTTCTCAAGTGCTGGATAAACTTAAACTAAAGTAAAATTTCAAATGAATATTAATATCTCGGAAATAGCTTCTTTAATAAATGGAACTGTTTCTGGTGATATTAATACTCAGATTAATAATGTAGCAAAAATAGAAGAAGCAAAATCCGGCGATCTAACCTTTCTTTATTTACCTTCTTTTGAAAAATATTTTTCAACTACTAAAGCTTCAGCAATAATTGTAAAAACAGGATTTGATAAATCCAGAAATGATATTACTTACATCGAAGTAAGCTCACCTGAAAAAGCTTTTTTTACAATTCTAAAAAAATATTTTACACCAGAGTTTTCTCTTATTGGAATTGATCCAACTGCATTTGTTCATCCATCTGCAAAACTTGAAGATAATGTTGCCATTGGAAAAAATGTTGTGGTTTCTTCAGACTGTAAAATTGGAAACAACACAAAAATTTTTCATAACACAGTTCTTGCAGATAATGTTTCAATCGGTAATGATTGTTTGATTCATTCAAACGTAAGTATTCGAGAAGATTGTGTAGTTGGAAATAAAGTTATAATTCATCCGGGGACGGTGATTGGAAGCGATGGATTTGGATATAACCCAAATGAAAAAGGTGAGTACGAAAAGATTCCACAAATTGGAAATGTAATTATTGAGGATGATGTTGAACTTGGCTCAAATGTTTCAATCGATCGTGCAGCATTGGGATCAACAATAATAAAACGCGGATGCAAAATTGATAATCTTGTTCAGATTGCACATAATGTAGTGCTTGGCGAAGATACTGTTGTATCGGCACAAACAGGAGTTTCTGGCAGCACAAAAATTGGAAAGCATTGCATACTTGCCGGGCAAGCAGGATTAGTTGGACATATCGAACTTGGTGATAATGTAATCATCACAGCGCAGGCAGGTGTTTCAAAATCAATTCCTAAACCTGGTTACTACTCCGGTTCGCCTGCAATGGAAATGAGATCGTATCAAAAAATGCAGGCACAGGTTAGATATATTTCTGATTATGCAGATCGAATTAAAGAACTTGAAAAACAGGTTAAACTTCTTACCGAACAACAAATAAAAAGAGAATTCTGAAAAATTATAGAATAGAGTCATCCTGAATTTATTTCAGGATCTATTTGCGAGATTCCGAAATAAATTCGGAATGACAATTTGTTATTAAATAGTTTTTCAGAAGTCTCTAAAAATAATTTTAGCTACTTCAAAAAATAAATCAATGATCTATAAAATTGTATTTAGTTGCCCATCTTGCTATTTTTTTCCTCAATCTTATAAAAAAATGGAACACGAATGATAGAACTTCAAAGAACTATATCTAAACCTGCAACATTAAGCGGTATTGGTTTGCATACTGGTACGCAATGTACAATGACATTTAAACCTGCGCCTATAAATTCGGGAATAAAATTTATACGAGTTGATCTTGGCGGTAATCCCGAAATTCCCGCAATTGCAGATAATGTTGTTGATGTTTCTCGTGGTACAACAATCGGAATTGGTGAAGCAAAAGTTTACACGGTTGAGCATGTTCTTGCTGCTGTAGCCGGTTTGCAGATTGATAATATTTCTATCGAACTTGACGGCATTGAACCGCCGGTTGGTGATGGAAGTGCAATCTCTTATGTAAATGCTTTGTTAGATGCAGGAATAGAAAAACAAGATGCACCAAAAGATTATTTAATCATTGATGAAACAGTAACTTATTCGGATGATTCGCGTCAGGTTGATATTGTTGCGCTTCCGTTAGATCAATACAGATTAACGGTAATGGTTGATTATCAAAACCCAGCTCTCGGCAGTCAGCACACTGGTTTGTTTGATCTTGATAAAGAGTTTGTAAGTGAATTTGCATCAGCAAGAACTTTTTGTTTTTTAAGTGAAGTCGAAGCGCTGGCAGATCAGGGGTTGATTAAAGGTGGAGATATGGATAATGCTGTTGTAATTGTTGATAATAAATTAAGTCAAGATCAATTAGATAATTTGGGAAACCGAATTGGCGTCAAAGAAAAATTTGTCCTTGGCGAAGATGGAATTTTGAATAATAAAAAGCTCAGATATCGAAATGAACCTGTAAGACATAAACTGCTTGATTTAATTGGTGATCTTGCATTAATTGGCGCACCGATTAAAGCACAAATACTTGCAGCAAGACCAGGTCACAAGGCTAATGTTGAGTTCGCTAAACAGGTAAGAAAACTTTATCAGCAAAAGAAACTTGTTAAGAAATTTCAGTTTGTCAAAAAAGAAGGTGTTGTATTTGATATAAATGCAATTGAAAGAATTCTTCCGCACCGCTATCCGTTTTTACTTGTAGATAAGATTATTCATCTTGAAGTTGAAAAGAAAGTTATCGGCGTTAAGTGTGTTACAATTAACGAACCATTTTTTACCGGACATTTTCCGGGTCAGCCTGTTATGCCTGGTGTTTTGTTGATTGAAGCGATGGCGCAAACTGGTGGAATACTTCTTTTAAACTCGTTGCCAAATTTTGAAGAGAAGCTTGTGTTCTTTATGAAGATTGATAAAGCAAAATTTAGAAAAACTGTTGTTCCCGGTGATCAGCTTTTTCTTGAAGTAGAATTGCTTTCAAAAAAATCTACAACTTTTATTATGGCTGGCAAAGTTTATGTTGAAAATGTACTTGTTGCTGAAGCAGAATTTATGGCAGGTATTGTTGATAGACCTAAAAAAGCAGAAGAATAATTATGAACTCAATTCATCCAACGGCTATCGTAAGCAATAAAGCTAAAATTGGTGACAACAATATTATTCATCCATTTACAATCATTGAAGATGATGTTGAGATTGGTGATGGTTGTGAGATTGGTCCAAGCGCTGTTATATATAATGGTGCTCGTATTGCTAATAGAGTAAAAATTTATCAGGGTGCATCTATAGCTCACAGACCACAGGATCTTAAATTCGGTAATGAACCCACGCAATTCTATATTGGCGATGATACAGTTATTCATGAGTTTGCTACTTTTCATAGAGGAACTAAAGAAACAGGTTTTTCACGAGTAGGTAAAAATTGTCTATTCATGGCTTACACTCACGTCGCTCACGATTGCGTTGTAGGTGATAATGTTATTTTTGCTAATCTTGTACAGATTGGTGGGCACGTACATATTGAGGATTGGGTTATACTTGCTGGTGCAAGTGCAGTCCATCAGTTTAGTATTGTAGGAAAACATTCGATGGTTGGCGCAAACTCGCTTGTCGCAAAAGATGTTCCTCCTTTTGTAATGAGCGGCAGATTTCCGATAAGGTATGAGGGCTTGAATAAAGTGGGTTTGAGAAGACGCGGTTTTACAGATGCTGATATCGAGATTATCAAAAAAACTTACGATATGATTTACAATTCAGGATTAAATGTTTCTCAGGCAATTGCAAAAGCTGAAACGGAACTTGGTTCCAATCAGCACGTTCAAGAAATTATTAAATTTGTTAAAGCAAGTAAGCGTGGAATTATCTCTAAATGATTTGGCAATTTCTTAACTCGGGAGTTAACAGCGGCAAGTTTAATATGGATTTTGATATTTTTCTTGCAGAGAATTTTGAACCGAACACTGCTGTTTTAAGACTGTACAGATGGAATCCTTATTGCATTTCACTCGGAGCAAATCAATTATTAGAGGATATTGATCTTGCAAAAACAAGGTATCATCAAATTTTTCTTTTTGTGAATAATCTTTATATTTTTGAATAATCCAATATTATATGATTATTAACAAAATATATAATTATACCAAGTTGCT
>JBDTRQ010000054.1:0-3935 GCA_039931535.1 Ignavibacteriota bacterium | reverse complement strand
GAAAAATTTTCTGGTTTTATATTTAAGATTCATGCAAACTTAGATCCTAAACACCGTAATAGAATTGCTTTTCTTCGTGTATGTTCTGGAAAGTTTGAGAGAAATAAATTTTATCATCACGTTAGGTTAAACCGTGATATTAAATTTCCAAATCCCGCATCATTTATGGCACAGGATAAAACAACAATTGATGAAGCTTTTCCCGGTGATGTGATTGGATTATACGATGTTGGTAATTTTAAAATCGGGGATACAATTACTGAAGGTGAAAATTTTATGTACAAAGGAGTTCCAACTTTTTCACCGGAAATATTTAAAGAACTTCATCTTGAAGATCCATTTAAATCCAAACAGCTTAATAAAGGTATTTTACAACTTACTGATGAAGGACTTGCGCAGGTTTTCATCCAGAATAACGGCAGTAGAAAAGTTGTCGGAACAGTCGGTGATCTTCAATTTGATGTGCTGGAGTACAGATTGCTACATGAGTATGGTGCACAATGCAGATTTCGTCCTTTAAATTTTTACAAAGCTTGCTGGGTTGTTTATAATAAAGAAGAAGACATTAGTGAGTTGACAAGAATTCGATCCCATAATTTATTTTTGGATAAACATAATAAGTTGGTTTACCTTGCCGAATCATCTTATTCAATAATCAGTGCGCAGGAAAAAAATCCCAAAGCAAAATTTTTATTTAGTGTTGAACATAATACGCAAACGCATGAGCTTGAGGATGAGGAGTAGCTTGCGGTCATCCCGAACTTGTTTCGGGATCTCTTTTGTTACAAAGAAGCTGAAACGAGTTCAGCTTGACTATCTTATTCATAATAATCAATTTTACAGCCGCAGCCATCCCATTTACGCTCATAAAAATCTAATCGTTCTCGGATAAACTTATTTGCATCTTCAATTGAACTTACTTTTCTTACGATAATTTCTTTATTAAAAGTAGTTTCTTGTATAAATAAATTCCCACTGTACTTTATTAATCTTATAACATCTGAAAGATGTGTGTCTTCAATTCTTAGTAACTCAGCATTATCCAAAATAGTTTTTAATTCTGATTCATCAACAATAAGATATTTTGAATCTAAAATTCTATCAAAAATAAATTTTGTATCCATAAAAATTCTTTGAAATTTTAATAGTTAGATAGTGATATAGATAGAAAGATTCAGATTGAATAAATCAAAAAGAGTTTACGACTAAAACCGGGCAGCTGCAATTAGCAAGAATTTTTTCAACACGCGGACCAAGATATAATTTTTCAGATCCTGGTCTAACATCAGAACCGATAATCACTAAATTAAAATTTTCTTCTTTAGCAATTTTAATAATTACAGTTTCTGGATTTACACCGAGTTCAACCTTAGTAAATGTATTTACGTTTAAAGATTCCCCAATAGATTTTAAGTTGTTAACAATTTCATTAGCATAATTATATTGCCGAACAACTAAATGATCTTTAGTTTCAAAATCATCAAGTGTTATTTTTTCTTCAATCACTCGTAAAAGATGTACTTCGTCTGTAGGTTTTGTTGTTAGCGCAAAAGCCACCTCTGCTGCGCGCTTAGATGCGTTTGAACCATCTGTTGGAACAAGTATTTTTTTATTTTTATGGTTTTCCAATCCGGAATGCCCTTGAACAATTAACGATGGACAAGGTGAAAACCTTATTATGTTATCAGTAAAATCATTAAAAACCATTCCTGCATGTTTCTGCTTTTCCGTTGCACCGATTACTAACAGATCATAATCTTTTTTAGATTCTTCAAGAATTTTTTCAAGTGCGTTATCAGCAACAACAATTTTTTTATTTACTTCACATTTTTTAAATGATTTAGCAATCGTATCTAAAAAAGTTTGAGCATTATTTTTTTCTTTTTCACTTGTAATTGTAAACAATGTAACATTGATTTCTTTTTTTGATGCGATAGCTTCTAAAATATTTGATTCGATTGATTTAACAGATTCAGGAGTTAAATCAGTTCTAACTCTAACAGGCAAAAGCACTCTGTTAATTTTTGATAGAATACTTCCTTCATAAATTTCTTCCTGCTTGATCCTTTCAATCTCCTCAGTATTTGGTTCCACTTTTTTAATTAATATTTTTATAAAAATTGGTGAAATGATTGATGAAATAATCGAGATTAAAATTATTATTGAAAAAATATCTTTAGATATTAATCCAATTGTCAATCCAATAGTTGCAACAATTATCTGAATTGTACCACGAGTATTGGTACCAACTGCAAATAGTATTGAGGTCCAATGATCACTTTTTGCAAAAAATCTTGCACCAACATAGCTGCCAACTCCTTTTGATGAAAATGCGATTAATATCAAAACAACACTTAAGGTAAGGATCGAAGGGTCAGTAAATTCAAGTATGTTTACCTGCAAACCGGCAGATGCAAAAAATATCGGAGCAAAAATTGCAAAGGTTAGGCTTTCAAGTCTATCTATTGTTTCTTCGGAAAGATATGGAATTTGTCCAAAAATTATACCCGCAACAAAGGCTCCAAGCACGGCTTCTAAACCGAGCGCTGTTGCAATAGCACCATAGACAAAAATAATTATTACAACTAATGTTAAAAACTTGTATCGCAGTTTAATTTTATTTTGGATAAATGTTATGATGTATTTTATTAAAAACTTTCCGATAACAAAACCAAGCACAATAAATAAAATTACTTTTGCAAACGAGAAAAATACTCCGCCAATACTTGCACTAAACCCTCCAGCAAATCCAATAAATATTGAAACTAAAATCCACACAACTGCTTCATCAATCATTCCGATTGCGACAAAGAGCTGTCCGAAATCTCTTCTTATAAGATTTAAATCAATCAACACTTTTGCGATAACAGAAATTGCGGAAACCGAAATTGTAATGGCTAAAAATGCTGCAAATACATATCTGTCATTTGGATTTACAAGTAGACTATCAGGAATTGTTAGACTGTATAAAAATAAACTTACAAACGAAATTATAAGTGCAGTAGCTGCAATTTTTATTGCTTTTTTAGACTGATGTTTAATCAGCTTTATATCAGTTTCCATTCCTGCTATAAACATCAGAAACATTGCGCCAATCATACTGATAATTATTAAATAATTTTTTCCATCTTCGGTGGGAATCATATATTCTGCAACTATAGGTATGTTGCCTGCTAAAGTTGGACCGAGCAGAATTCCGGCAAAGATTTCTCCAACTACTGCGGGCTGCCCAAGCCGCTGTGCAAGTTCACCCATAAGTCTTGAAAGCAAAAGCAATCCGGCTATTTGGATTAGTAATATTAGTGTATCGTAATGCAAAAGTTGTTTTAAAGTTTGTTAAAATTTTAATGACAAGATAGTTTGTTTTGATATTAAAAACACAGATTAGAATTTTGGAATATCTTCCTGCTTTTCTTCGGATTTTCTTCAATTCCATTCTGATTTATTTCACTTCTAACCGCTATTTAGCTAATTTTGAAACACAAATTAATTTAAACTTTAATAGCATTTAGAAAAATCAGGAGTTATAAAATGACCACAATAGTTGATGTATTTAGTAGAGAAATATTGGATTCAAGAGGCAATCCAACTTTAGAAGTTGATGTTTATCTTGAAGATGGAATCGCTCATATTTACATGATAAAATCTACTTAGTACATGTACGATTAATTAAATGTACTACTACTTTTATTTCAAAAAATTTTTGTAGAGGCTTGTAATTTAAAAAGGCGACATATACTTTCGTGTCGTTATCCAAATCCTAAAAAAACAAATCCAAACTTATGAGAACAACCGTACAAGTCGTACGTACATCAGTACTCATCTTCACTCTTTTTGTTTCTTCCATTGCATCTAAAGCGCAATCAATTTCTACTCCAAATGGCAAGTTTGAAATTGGACTTGGTATTGGTCCGCTGTTCTTTTTAGGCGATCTG
>JBDTRQ010000053.1:0-6516 GCA_039931535.1 Ignavibacteriota bacterium | reverse complement strand
TATCAGCAAGCTTTGGTTGAGCGCGATCTGCTATATTCTGAACTTGCAGCAAACTCTTTAACCATTGCGCAAGCAACTACAATGCAGCAGGCATTAAACTTAAATAATCAGAATAAAATTGCTGCTGTAATTGGTGTTGAAGGCGGACATCATATTGAAGAAAGTTTAGGTAAACTTGATACACTTTATAATGCAGGTATGAGATATCTGACTATTACATGGAATAACAGTGTAAGCTGGGCAATCTCTGCAAAAGATCCTCGATCAACATCTATTGGATTAAATAATTTTGGAAGACAGGTTATTCAAAGGTTAGATTCACTTGGCGTTATCATAGATGTATCTCATACAGGAATAAAAACTATTCAGGATATTCTTTCTGTAACTACAAATCCAATAATTGCTTCACACAGCGGCGCACGGAGTGTTTACGATCATTACAGAAATTTATATGATTCACAAATTCAGGATATTGCCAACACAGGCGGAGTAATTGGAATTGTTTTTTATCCATACTTTCTTAATGGTTCATCTAATTCTTCGATCGCAGATGTAATTGCACACATCGATCACATAGTAAATTTAGTTGGATCAGATTATCTCTCCATTGGTTCTGATTTTGATGGGATAGAAGTTACTCCTTTAGGATTGGAAGACACAAGCAAGTTTCCAGCATTAACTTTAGCACTATTAGAACACGGTTATACCGAATTAGAAGTTGCAAAATTTTTAGGTGGAAATTTTAGAAGAGTTTTTGAACAGGTTTGTGGAAATAAATAATTTAATAATTTCGACTATTGTTCAACTTAAAAAATTATTATAGTTCCAATTGATAAATATTATCAGCACAGGTTTTATAAAAATATCCTGTGCTGATAGGTAACACAATGCAAAAAGATAATACGATTAAAAACCAATTTCATCTATCAATATTAGAAATTAATTCCTACAGAAAAGTAATGCACATCTTTTAATCTTCCGAAATCCTGATAAGCATAGTCAAGTTTTACTTTTATTAAATCAACTATTCTGTAGTGCAATCCAAATCCAAGAGTTAATCCTTTTTCAGAATCTTTTTCAAACAGAGAATTGTAACCCGCACGCAGATAAATGATTTCATTCCAGGCATATTCCAATCCAGAGTTTATATATTCAGTATGATCGTTAGGATGCACTGCATCAGCAGCTATGGTTAATCTTGATTCTCCTTCTTTTATAACATCGGCAGAAAGTCCAAATCTAAACAACAACGGAAGATCAAATTTATCCAACTCAATATTTGAGTTAATTAAATTACTGCCGCTGGAGCCTGATGGAAATATTACTGTTGCATCTCTTCCCGAAAGCTGCATTTTTGTACCAAAGTTTGAAATGCTTGCGGCAATTCTTAACTCATTAAGTACAGGAATTTTATATAAAGTTCCAATATCAACGGCTAAACCTGTGGCGTTCATATGCCAAAGATTTTCGCTGATATACTTTACATTAAATCCAATTGAAAAGTTTTCTGTCAAGAATCTTGAATAGTTTAATCCAATAACTAATGTATTGTAATCAAAATATTCTCCTGTACCCTCCGGATTTTCAATCGTGCGCACTTGCATTTCATCCATAGAAAGAACTGAAACAAAAGCACCAACCGTACCCAAGCCGGAAAGATTTGTTGCATAAGCTGCAAAATCATGTCTAACATCTGCATATAAAGCTGTATGATTAAAAAATGCTTCGTTAGAAACGATATTTGCTGTTCCACCGGGGTTCCAATACAATGCTGTAATATCATCCGAAATTGAAGTGAAAGCTCCACCCATTCCGATTGCTCTTGGACCTACATTAAATTTTAACATCTGCGTAGCAGTAGTACCGGTCTTAGTTGTTTGAGAAAACGTAACGGTTGCGCAAATACAAGCCGTTAAAATCATCAATAAATATTTATTCATAAAAATTCTCCTGATCAAACTCTTAAATATTCTAATTTCCTAAAGTCCCCCTTAGGGGGACCTGCCTTCCGCAGGCAGGTTTAGGGGGCTTTTTTATTTTATTAAAGCAAACTTAATTAACTTTTCCCCAACTCCCGGCGCATCAATATGTGCAAGGTAAACACCGTAGGCAACACTAAAACCATCGTTGTTTAATAAATTCCAGAACTCTCTTCCATTTTCCATACCACTATCGTGCTCTAACGCAGTAATAAGTTCACCGCTTAGGGTGTAAATTCTTATAGTGCATTTCATAGGAAGATTTTCAAAATAAATTCTTCGTTCACCACGATTTTGCCCAGATAATTTATTTGCAGGTTCAATCTCGTTAGCACCTACATAAGGATTTGGAACAACATAAATGTTATCAAGATTTGAAGATGCATCTCTGTTATCCACAAATCCTGCTTTAGTAGTAAGTTTAAATACATCAGTTTTACTAAAAGGACGTGTAGTGTACATCAAATATGCATCACCCGGGTTTGGCTGTGCTGAGTCTGTTTCAGTAGTACGACTAGCTGTAAATCCCCAAGTTAATGTATCTGTACTTACACCAGCAGCACCCGGTAAAAAGAAAATAATTTCATCGCCACGTGTCCAAGCCGAATCGTTTTTAACCCTCTCCTCAAGCAAAGTAGTAATCGGGATTGGTATTCCAGTCGAAACTTCTTCAACTTTATATTTTACTGGAATGTCTATTAAATTAGGTGGAATCCTCTTTTTTGCTGTAGAGATATTTTGATCTGAAAAAGTAATTATATAATCACCAGGATATAATCTTTTACGACTACCGATTGAAGATAATTGGACGGTTACTGGAATGTTTAAATTGGAATTAGACCATTTAGATAGAACTGAATTAAAACTTAATCCAGCATAATCTTTTAATCTTAAGAGTAAGCCATCAAATACCGGATTAGAGTCTTCATTGTCTAAAGCTGTGCTTTGATAAACTGAATAGCTCTTGTAAGTAATAAAGTATTCAGTTCCTTCCTGCATTGGGCTATTATCAGTTCTTTTAATTGCACCTTTTGAAAAGTTTAATTCATAATCTACACCAAGCTGAAAGCTATTGCCTGCTGCATCTTTAACTTGCAAGATAGCATCGTTTATTAAATTACTTTTTTGAAGACTAGTGAATTTTATTCCATATAAATAGAATGATTCCGATGTTGGTTTATCTCCAATCACTGAATAATTTTTAGCCGCAATGTTTCCTTCAGAACTATACAAAGTATCGCTGAATGTTAAAGTGTAACTATCATCTTTAATATCAAGATCATTTATAATATCAAATTTAACAACAGCATTTGCAATTCCACTTGGATGAACAATATCAGTTACTTCAGAAATTTCTGGTCTCTCGTAACCTGAAGCTCGTGGACCCGGAGTTACTTGGACTGTATTGTCATCAAAAGTCAGCTGGCTGGTAATTGGATTTAAAGAAATTTTCTTACTCGTTTCCGATGGAGGAATACCAAGAGAATCACCGTGATCATAGGCAACAACAGCGTAGTAGTAGGTTTGTCCATTTCTAACCTCATTAGAATCCACAAAAGAGTGGCGCAAACCAGAATTAACGCCAAGATAATAATTGATACCTCTGCCCTGATAAGGAACCGGATGATAACCAATCCAGGCATTAATTAAATCCCATTTTGCCTCATAACCATCAACACCTTTTAACGGTTCGTACAAAAATTTTGAACCGCGTCCATCGGTGATATTTTGAATATCGGCAAAATCCGGACGTGTGCTGCGATAGATTACATATCCTTCAAAATCTTTACCAGTAATAGGATCGATACTGTTCTCAGAATTTGTATCCCAATACAAAGTAACTTTTTTATCATCAGGTATTGCCGCTACTTTTGGAAGACTTGGTGGTTTAAAGAAACGATAATTTTTATTATAGATATCCTGTACAGTTTCTGCAGTTAATAATAAATCATCAAGATCTTCACCAAAAAGAAACGCCATAGAAATTCTTTTTGTTTCACCAGGAGCTAAGGAGATATAACCTGAACCATAAATAAATACGATATCTTCATCATTTGTAATCTCGCTAAAGTTACCAGGTTTTGTAGCATTCCAAACATCCTCATCGTAGCCAATTCTTAAATCTGTTGCCCATTGAGAACTTTTAAAACTTGTTAATCCTATTTGATCAGCTTCATCGAGATCGGTGTATTCAAAATTAGGTTCACCCGGCTGCAAAGGATCAGGTCTTCCATCAGGTAAACGCCTACCTGCTGTTGGAACTCCATCCCCTTCACCAAAATCAGCAGTTCCAGAAATTCCATCTACACCAACATCATCTGTTTCGGGAATCCAATCACCATCATTATCAATTCCATCATCCTGCCTCTCGTCAATCATTCCATCGCCATCGTTATCTATTCCATCATTCGGATTTCCTGGAGATTCAAGAAATTTACAACCAAGATAACCTAGTTCTCTTCCTTGATCACCAACTCCGTCAGGATCAAAAAAGTAAACCATGTTTCTGGAATAAAGAGGAATAAGTGTATCTGTTGAGGAAATAAAAAGTCCATTATCATCAGCGTTATCACCACCACCGATATCAGGATCACCGTAGATACCAAAAACAACAGTATCAAGCGGCGTATCACTTACATTTGTTATCGACCAGATAAAAAATATTGAATTAGCAGCCAACGAGTTTGTCCATTGAAATGCTCTTGCATCAATCTGAACACCAATACCTTGTTTTGTAAAATCCGTAGAGTATGGAAAATATCCAAACTCTTTATTATCTCGGTCATCCATAGCAAAAAAGGCTTCAAGATCAGCGTTGTTTTCACCCTGTACTAAGTAACCGGGCCAAACATATTGTCCCAAAGTTTCATTGTACCAATCTCTGGGCCAGCTATCCGGCTTTCCATCACGATCAGAATCAAATGCAGGATTTGAGGCGATGAATGGTTGATTGGGATCTGCATAATCGGGTAATGGCTGCCACTGCCATTTTAAACCGGTTGCAATATCAATTTCACGTAAGCCCGGTCTATCATAATCATTCATGGCATCTGTAATAATATGAATTCGCTGTCCGGCAGTATCAATTACAGAAGCACCAACTATTGGACAAAACTGAAAAATGTAGGGTGCATCACGCCAAATAAGATTTGTAATTTCTCTAATGCCGCCGTAGCCTGGTCCAATGCCGCCATAGTTTTCAATTTCTACAGCAATATTATTTCCATTCATAAATAAAGATTTACGATCTTCGTTAGCATTGGTTTTGTGTAAACTATTTTGCTGGGAATATTTGGGTGAACCATTATTAGATGGATTCAAATTCTTGGGGGCATTCAACAATTTATTGTACAGAAAATCTTTTACTGCTTGATGCTCTACTTGCCTTCTCTGTTTTACTTCTTCGGGCTGCGCATTAATTGTAATGAGCAGAAAAGGAAAGATTAAAAGAACAGCAATAAAATATTTTATTTTTATTTTCAACATATTTTTACTCCATAAATTTCATTAATACTCTATTGTAAGACCAAGTCTAACTTCTCTTGGTGCAGAATAGTAATTTGGTCTGTTAAAGTATTCGGTTGCAGATTTTATAGCCGGATATTGTTTTGAGATTTTATTTGTGGCTTGAGGACCACCTTTTGTTTCTTGAAGTGAATAAGTTGCTCTTCCGGTATCGTCATAAACAAATCGTTCGTTTTTAGAATCAAACAAATTAAACACTTTTAAAAATATAGTTAAGGTGGTGCTTTCAATCATAAATGATTTATCGATCAATAAATCCACATTTGTTTGGAACGGTTTTCTTTCGCTGTTTGCTCTTAGATAAATTTGCTGCTCATATAATTGAGGTGAATATGGTAAACCTGTTCCAAGTGCACCAACAATTGTTACAGTCCAATCTCTATCTCCACCAAATGTAATTACACCGTTTAGCGTGTGTGATTGATCCCAATCCAAAGGAACAGGAATTTTTTCACTTTGTCTGCCGGATTGAAGATCGATAAAAAATGCATCTGAACTAGTTTGATTACCTTCTGCAACTTGAAAAGTATAATCAATAGAAGCGCCAAATAGATCATCAGGCATTTTTCTTTTTGATAATGAAAAAGTTATACCCTTAATGTTTCCATAATCTTTGTTAACGTATTTCTGATAAATTGAGTTGCTACTTATCCTTATTTGCTGAACAGCGAGCAAATCTCTAACGTCTTTATAAAATCCTGTTACATTAAATGCTAATGATTCATTTAACTGCTGCTGCAATCCAACTTCATAAGTAACAGTTTTTTCGGGATTAAGATTTGCATTACCATAAACCGGCAGCGCTGCAATATCTTCAAATTCTGGATTTGAATACAAGTATCTAAAAGGCGGCAATTGGTAAAAATGTCCGTAAGAAAAATGTATTATACCTTCATCAGTTATTGGAAAAGAAATACCAAGTCTTGGACTTATTGTTAATTTAGCATCTGCATCAGTTAAATCTGATGTTGGCTTAAAAGGATCGGGTGCATAGACAGTATTCGAATTGAAG